>JAAFJZ010000011.1:11196-15810 GCA_013298205.1 Cytophagales bacterium | reverse complement strand
AATATAATTCCTCATGTTTTTAATAAAAACGAAATCTATCTTGATAGCTCAAAAATATCTTTTCCATTGAAAATCAGAAAGTGGAAAGTTGGAGATTTTTTCATTCCAAATGGAATGATTGGAAAAAAGAAAGTAAGTGATTTTTTAATAAATGAAAAAATATCATTGAACAATAAAGAAAAAGTTCATGTATTAATTTCAAACAACAAAATTATTTGGATTTTAGGTTTGCGTATTTCAAATGATGTATGTGCAGATAATTTAACGAAGAAAATAATCAAAATAAGTGTCAAATATTAAGATTACTACATACTCATTACCTTTATTTTAATTTCTTCTTCCGATTCTTCTAATTTTATACTACTTGTGATTTCTTTTATAATGTCCATGACTTTATAAATATCATAACCAATATGAGCTCCCATTTCTTTTAAGAAATCAACCTCTGTTTCATTAAACATTCTATCATCAAATAAAAGTGTAATTAAGTGATAAAACATGTCAAATCTTTCAGAATCATTTTTAGGTGTTTTAATCATTTCTGTATCAATTTCAGCAATAAGTGCATTTATTTCGCTTTTTTTCATGCCATTATATTCCGCAACTTCTACAATATGATCTAGCTCTTTTGAGCCTTCTTTTTTATCTACTTTTATTAATTTAAGATATTCAAATAAATACCTTTTAATTTCAGTATTGGGTTTAGTATTCCAGTAATACATCTAATTATTTTTAAAGTTTTTTTAATAATACGAAAAAATAAAATAAAAAATTAATAAATCATATTTTATTTGAAATAAAGTTGAAACTAAAAATCGTTTGAATTCAAGTTTTGTTTGAATTTTAAATAAAAAAAAATAAAATTTAGGTTAATAAAAAATAAAATACTGAAAATGAATTGATTACTATAAAGTTTAATGAGTAACCTCGAGATTTAATAAAAAAAATGGTGTACTTCATTTCTGATGTACACCATTATAAATTAATAAATTAAAGTGTTATTTATCTAAATGAACTTCTACCCTTCTGTTTATAGCTTTACCTTTGGGTTTTGAATTAGATGCAATTGGTCTTGCATCTCCAAATCCTGTAGAAGTAAGTCTTGAAGCATCAATAGATTTATCTGTTAAATATTTTTTAACGGCATCAGCTCTTTTTTGAGATAAAACTTTATTTTTAGTAGGATCACCTGCATTATCTGTATGACCTTCTATCATAAATTTAGCACTAGGGTAATCATTAATAACAAGAAATAATTTTTCTAACTCATTGTAAGAAGCTTGAGAAATTACATCGCTTCCTGTTTCAAATTGAATCATTTTTGCGCTCATATTAAGTGTTTTTTCTACTTCAGCTACAACTATAACTTTTTCAGGACAACCTTTATTTGCAATAGTACCAACTTCATTAGGACAATTGTCTTTAGAATCTGCTACTTTATCTCCATCTGTATCAGGGCAACCTTTGTATGCTTTTAATCCAAATACTGAAGGGCATTCATCACTAGCATCAGTTACGCCATCTTTGTCTGTATCAGGGCAACCTTTGAATTCTGACTCTCCAACAACTGAAGGGCAAGCATCTTCTGAATCAGAAACGCCATCACCATCTGAATCTGGGCAACCTTTTAAAGAAGATAAACCTTTTTCATTAGGACAAGCATCGTCTTTATTCGCTATTCCATCGCCATCTGTATCAGGGCAACCTTTTAAAGCTACTATCCCAGAGTCATTAGGACAATCATCCAAACTATTCACAATTTTATCTTTATCATCATCAGGGCAACCGTCAAATTCTTTAAGTCCTTTTTCCTCGGGACATTTGTCTTTCCCATCCGAAACGCCATCACCATCAGTATCTTTACCACCTAATCGAAATTTAAGACCTGCGCTTAAATGATAGAAATCTCTTTTAGTTTCTTCCAGAATTGAAAGAGAATTTACAGATGCTTGGAAATCAAAACCTACTTGTTCAAATGCCCAAATAGTAAAACCCAAACCAGCAAATGGATTAGCTTTAAAATTATCATTTATTCTTATGGCTCCTATTCCTAACATCAAGTAAGGGTCTATTATGCTAGACTCTTTCAGAATGTAATCGTTAGCAAATGAATAATGTAAGCCTAAATCTCCGGCTATTGCACCTTTTAAGCCTGCTTGTTCTAATCCTATAACATAAATAGAAGGCATTACCCTGAACCCTTTAGCAATGTGTCTTCCAAATTGGATTCTACCACCTGAGCTGTTTTGACTACGCTCAAAAAAATCAGGTGAATGCATCACTGAAGCTCTTTCTTTTGCAAAGTTTAAGTTTGAAAAATAAAAACCTAGTGCCCAAGGTTGTTGGCTATTTTGACCATTTGCTGCAAAAGCAGAAATGAAAAGAAACAATGCGAAACATTTCGAAAAATTTCGAGAACTTTTAGTCATAATTTTTTAATTTAGTTATTTTCAACAAAGGAATCATTTATTTCATAGAAAAAATAATTTCTTCGGTAGAATTTATAATTTACTCGACAAAAAACAAGTAATCAAACCGAACAATTAAAAAATTACCTTTTTAAAACCCATAAATCAGCTCCGTAGGTAGATATTAAATTGTCTTTTCTTTTTAAAGCTTCAGTAATATTATCAAAATCGTCTAAAGATACTCTATAAAGATTATTGCCTCCAGTGTATGGTTCTATAATTTTTGAATCTAGCCCATCTGAAATTAATTTATCTCTAAATTTTTCTGCATTTTTTGGATTTTCAAATCCGGCAATAATAACAAAATATCTATTTGATTTTAAGGAAGTTATACTACTGTTTGTTATTTTTTTAGTTTCAATCTTTGCTTCTGGCTCAGAAAAACCGAAATCTTCTTTTGCATTCTTTTCTATCTTTGCTGTAGATAGTTCTTTAGCAGGCTCAGGTGAATCGGATACCACTTCCGTTTCTTCCATTTCATTAGTAGTTTCTGTGTTTACATTTTTAGATTCTAAGTTCTCTGAAATGCCTAAATTTTGTTCTGATGATTCTGGAATCAGCTGATTTTTGGCATTATACCAGTTCATAGGATTTAAAGAACCTTGCGAAACATCGTTTTGGTTATATAAAACTATATATGTAGCAAATGTAGAACATAAAAACATTAAGAACATGATTAAAGGAATCATGTTTGATTTTTCGCCACTGGCTGAACTTGTTTTAGCAGCTAATGGTTTAGGTTGCGATTTTCTTATAGGACTTGGCGCAGGTCTTCTTGGAATTGGATTTGCCATACTTACGTTTTTGTTAAAAGTGGATGTTATAGTATGTTGATTTTCCTTGTTTTGTAAAGAAAAATCATCAAAATTAGGTTGCAAAGTGATTTTTTTATACAAAAAAGTTTGCTTCATAAAGTTTAAATTTACTTCTGCTTCAAACACTAAACTTCCTTCAGTATTGATTTTAAAAATCCCTAATTGATTTAATATAAAATGTTTGTGTTCTGATAATTTAAACTGAAGAGTTTGAATGAAATCTTTTAAAATAATTTCTGCTTCTAGCATTGATATCCCTTCTTCTCTAGAAATGGTTTGCACTAGAAAGCCATCATTGGTTTTTAACATCGAGTTAAATGCAATTGCTTTACTCGGAGGGCTAATTTGATGAGTGAGAGGGTTAATTTTAGCAGGTTGATAATTGAGAACAAAACCCCCAAAATTAGGAAGGACTACATAGTCGCTTTCAAAAAGACTTAAGTAAATATATTTTTCTACCATTTTTAAAAAGAAAATGCCAAACCACCTATCAAATTAAATCCTTTAACAGGATAAAATTTATAACGTTCATAATTATTGCCCAATATATTATTAAAATCTATAAAAACATTAAATCTTTCAGAAAATTTATAAGAAACCTCTAAATTAATGTCCCAAATATCATTTAAGCTGTATTTTCTAGATGTAATTAAGTTTTCAGAATACAAACCAGCTATATAATAAATTTCAGGGGTAATAACCAACTTATCAAATAAATTGTAGCTAGATCCCAAATTGAGTTCCAATGCGGGTCTATGCCAAGGTTTGCTAATTGTTGTTAAATGATATTGATTTAAAGACGAATTGAAGTGTATGTTTAATTTATCACTTAGTAAGTAATCCATTCTTAAGGACCAATTAAAAATTCCAGCATTTGTATAAAAAGGTTCAAATTTAGATGAATCTAGTTTGGAAGGGGCTATAAAATATATGTTGTCAGCCCAAGTGTAACCCAATTTGGTTTTGATTAGAAAGTTTTTTAAAGACACACTTTTAAAACCTAAATAAACCTCTGCATTATTTTTTTGATTTGCTAACGCTATATTCTTATCTAAAAAAGGTGTTTCTTGCAAAATATTTCTCAAAGTAGTTCTTTTCAAACCCCCATCTACACCAAGGATGAAATCATTTTTAAAATCTAAAGTAGAATAGGTAACCTCTGCTTTGGGAAACATATTGACAGAATTATATTTTCCTAATGTGTCATTTGAAAATCCTATTGTAAATCCAGCTTCAAACTTGATTTGTTTGGTATATTGATATAATGCCGTTGGGGTAAGATTGGTCATTAATCTTGTACTTACTGAGTTGTCGACATTTTTTTTTTTTTT
>JAAFJZ010000011.1:0-11138 GCA_013298205.1 Cytophagales bacterium | reverse complement strand
AAAATATTCGCTTCATTTTCGTAAGCTATAAATTTATTAGTAACATGATTCAGTTTAACTTGAGCATCCCAAACAAAACTTTGGTCGCTAGAGTCTTTGGGTATTGGATTAATTTGAAAAGCAATTTGAGGTAAATGAAAATATTGAGATACTTGTTCAGAACTTTTATCTAATAAATTTTGGTTATAGCCATAAAAATAGTTTTTTTGAAAAAAATAACTTATTTCTGCACCCAAAACAACTTTTGGCAAAAAATATTTGCCGTATAAGCTTCCTCCTGTTACACCATTTCCAGAATTTTTTACCGGACCTTCAGCAGAAGAAAGATGCTTAAAATGAACTCCATATACATATTTATCATTCCTTTTGTTGTTGATAAAAAGTTCTGCATAAGGGGTAATGAAATTACCAAACCCCAGTTTTAAAAGATTTCCATAATATTTTTGAAGCTTCTCATTTTTTACAGAAACAACTTTTACTTTGGTGTTTATGGGAGGTAAAGTTCCTATAACTTCTTTTTCTTCATATTTCAGTTTGTTTTCAACCTGATTTGAATTGGGTAAATTAATTTTATCAAAACTTCTTATGGCTTCATTCATTTCTATTATTCGATCTTTTTCAATAATAACTTGTTTGTCTTTTAAATCAGAATCGTTCAATGGCAAGTCTTGAGCAAAAGAAACAAAAGTGAAAGTGTGAAAAAACAAAAAGAGAAATAGTAAATTTTTTAGTTTCATGGATTACTCTTTTCCTATTGTGTTGGTTTGCGTTTCATTGAGTGTTTCTAATTCTTTTTTGGCTAGCTCTACAATATCTTGATCTGGGAAATGATCAATTAAAGACCTAAAAGTAGATTTTGATTGGTAATTTTCATTTAAAAAACGATAATTTTTACCAATTAATAAAAAAGCTTTTCCAATCCAAGAAGTGTAATTTTTATAGTTTTTATTTAACGTAAAAAGCCATTCGTTTGAAATGGCATATTTTTGTTCATCGTGGTAATTTTTGGAAAGTAAATAATAAGCTTCGGCACCTGTTTCGTCTGTAGAATTATTAATAACATTAACTAAATAATCTACTCCATTCGAAATATCTCCTTTGACAAAGCACGCTTTAGCCATTAACAATTCAGCTTTACTGGTTTGAAAATGGGTTAATGATTGGGTTTTAATTAAAGTCTTTGCAAAAGTAAGGCATGTATCATAAGATTGTTTTTGAAAATAAGCATTTGCAAGACCTGAAAGTGCTTGTTGTATATCTTTTTTTGCTGTTGAATACTTTAAGATAGATTGGTAGCTAGCAATTGATTCTGAATTTTGATTCTTTCTTAACTGAATATCTGCCTTTCTTAACAATGAGCGAATGTGTAAAGAATTGTTTGAGCCTAATAAGATAACTTTTTCATAATAAATTTGAGCTGAATCTAAAATATTTTGCTTCCAATAACTTTCTGCCAAATAAAAATGTACTTCAGGTGAATAATTGGATAAAGGATAGCTTTGCTTAAAAGAATTTAAAAGTCCTATACTTTTAGCATAATTGCTCTCATAAAACTCACGTTTACAATTCTCATATTCTATGTTTTCTAGTCCTGTAGCTTGGGGGTGTTTCGCTTTAAAGTCGGATAACAATTGAGAGAAATCTTCACTTCCATTAGTGGCCAAAGGTAAAAGCTCTTGTGTGCTCTGTAAAGCTGAGTTTGCGGTAGAATGAAGAGGATATTTGTTTAAAATCTCTTTATAATCAATTATAGCTAAATTGTAGTTTTTAATGTTGGTTTGTGCAATGGCTCTTTTTTGTAAAGCATAAGGCACTAAATTACTATTAGGGTAAGAATTAATAAAAGTTGTAAATTTATCAATAGCCAGTATGTAATTACCTTGTTCAAAATCTATAACTGAACTTTGATAAACAGCTTTGTCTCGATAAGCAGAATTCGGGTAATTATCAACCAAAAAAGCAAAGGTTTCTTTGGCTTTTTCGGGTTTGTAGGTAAGCTCACAGACAATTGCTTTTTGATAAATAGCATAATCTAGCTCTAAAACCTTTCTTTCAATAGCCAATTCATAGTAAATTAAGCTTTCTTTGAAATTTTTTTGTATAAAATAACAATCACCCATTCGCAACAAAGCATCAGAATATTTTTGAGGTTCGTCTTTATAATCTGACTTATTCAAAAAAACTTGAAACGTCTCTGCAGATTGATTATAATTTTTATTATTAAAAAAAGCATGTGCCAAACCATAACGTGAAGCTACAAAATAATCAGTGTTTATGAATCTATAACCTTCACTCATTTTTTTATAATGTTCAATCGCTTTAGCATAATTTCGATTCAAAGATTCTATTTCACCCGAAAAATGATATGCACCTGCTATAAGGTTTTTTTCTATTGGAAAATTCAATGATTTATCAAAGGATTTTAAAGCGTCATTATATTCTTCTTTATTGTAATGAAAAACTGCTTTCTTAAAGCACACATCCTGATAAGAGGATTGTATTTTTATAGATTTTGAAGGCATTTTGTCCATATAAGCTAATGCCTCATTGTAATTATTATTTCTAATATAGGATTCAGTTAATAATTCTTTAGATTCTGGCTCAATTTTATCTTCAGGTGCTATGCTCATGTATTCTTTAAAGGCCTCAGCAGCTTCATCATATAAACCTAATTCATACTTTAATTTTGCATAAATATAAGCTGAGTTGTATTGTATTT
Source organism: Cytophagales bacterium (assembly GCA_013298205.1). GTDB lineage: Bacteria > Bacteroidota > Bacteroidia > Cytophagales > UBA9547 > JAAFJZ01. The sequence continues at coordinate 8,419 of JAAFJZ010000011.1, read as the reverse complement.
CCCATACAAAGTTCATTATTCTAGCTTGGTTGAATAAGTTAATAGAATATTGTTTATTTGATTTTTTCAAATAACATAACCCCAAATAGTAAGAAGAGTAATGACCTATCGTATCATAATTTTCTGCCAAGACTTTCAATTTTTCTATCGCTTTATCCCATTTTTCTTGTTTGTAATCTATGAAAGCATACCTAAATTTCAATCTGTCGTCATTGAAATTTCCAGATGAAACTTTTGCAAAATGAAACTCTGCTTTTTTATAATTTTTTTGATTAAAGTACCCTTCTCCTACCAAAACATTAACTTCATTGCTATCTTTAGTGCCATTTTCTGCCAATAAAGCCTGACCTTGTTCTATTAATCGAGCATAATCAGCCATTTGATAATAAACATTCAATTTTATGAGAGGAACTACAGATTTATAGGCTTCATTTCTAGCTGCTAAATCTAAGTTTTCTAAAGCTTTTGAATACTCTTTTAACTTATAATAAATAAAACCAGAGTAATAATAAGAAGCAAATTTATACTTGTGCTCTCTTTTTTGTAAATCCTCAAAAAATGGCAAAGCACTCTGAAAATCTTTCATATTCATATACGAATATCCTTTGTAAAAACTCAAATCTTCATTTTGTGATCTAGTAAGCTGTTTTTTGTCTACTTTGATTAAATACTCAATGGCTTTGTCATATTTTTTTTGATTAAAAAACCATTTACCCACTTCAAAATTCGCTAAAGTGAGCGAAGGATGATGAGGATTTTGAATAATAAAATTACGAATACAATTTTCAGCTTCTGGGTGAAATAGCTTTAAATCGTTTAAACATTTAAAAAAAACTGTATATTCCCTAGCTTCAAATTCAGAATAAGAGGCTTCGTATTTTTCAAAAATAAAATTAGATGCATTGGGTTTTTCAAGATAATACAAATCTAAAGATTTATCTAAAAATGAAGTTTGTGAGTACAAATCTTTTGTATTTTGACCAAAAGAAGTTAGAAACATTCCAAAAAATAAAATTAATGTATTAGTATATCGATTCATTATAGATAAAGATAGCACGAAAGTATGTAAATTATTAAAAAAGTAAGTTAAAAAATTGAAAAAATGTTTTTTTTAGGAAAATTAAATCAAGTAAAAAAATCAAAGTCAGCTATAAAAATTATTCATAAAAACTTTTATTAAAAAATGGGGAAAAACTTTGAAAAAAAATTTAAATTTGAATTCTTGAAAAAAATTATTAGTTTTATTAAATAATTATAAAAAAAGACTACTTCAAAAAAAATATAGAATTTCTGTGTGAAATTTTAGTTAATTAAAGAGATTATTTTAAAAATAATTTTTTTAGAATTTAACTTTAACACAACAATAAATGGTAATGGAAAAATATAATCAAATAATAACTAAAACACTAATTTTATTTTTATTTTCATTTAGTTCATTTGCTCAACAAGAAATCAACTCTACTTTTTTATCAAATGTTTTTACTGTAAACTACCCAGCAGCGATTTCAGGGAATTTGCCCCCTGGAATGATTTTAACATTCAAATCTTCTTCCAACATTTTAGGCTCTACATCAGTAATTTGTAATAGTATAGGTCCCAAATTAATTCGCAAAAATTTTGACCAAGCTTTGGTTGCTGATGATATAAAAGCAGGTCATTTTGTAACCCTAATTTGGGATAGTACAAACGATGTTTGGCAAATGTTAAGTAATAGCGCCAATGCTTCTTCTGGCACTATTCAAGGTAGTGGTACAACAAACGGTGTTGCTTTTTTCTCAAATAATAATACTCTTACAGCCGATGGAAGTAATTTTGTTTGGGATAACACCAATAAAAGGTTGGGAATTGGAACAGTTACTCCTAACCAAAGACTTTCAATCGGAGTAATAAATAATGATGGAATGTTGATAAATGCTCTAGGAACAAATTCTGGAAATGCACTTATTAGTTTAACTTCTTCTATAACTACACCTTTACAATCTAATTCAGCATCAATTTCTTTAATAAATCAAATTGGAGATAGAGCTTTGCAATTTAGCAATTCATCAAGTGGACTATCAGGAGCCGATTTGATATACAGATTTATTAATAACAGCAATATCCCTATTTTTCAAGCAAGAAATAACGGAACAATAGGCATTAATCAGCTGATTGTAAATAATATTGGTTTTTCTGGAATAACTGGTGATCAATTTCAAGTTTATGGTACTTCTTTTATGAATGTTGGTAATGCGCAAGCACTTCAAATTACTGGTTTAAACAATAGTGGTGGAGTGAATGTTACAAATGATTTGGGAGTTGCATTTTCAGCCACCAACCAAGGAGGTACAGGTATTCAAATTACAGAAAATTATGGACGAGCGGCCAGCTTTACACGAAATAGAAGTTCGGGAACTGTATCCACGCCAATAGTTGAAATTTTAAAAACAAGTTCGTCCGGTGATAACCAACCTATGTTAAATATTTTTAATAATTCGGGCAACGGAGGTGCTGTATTATTGGCTAGAAATATTTCCGGAACCCTTATGGATGCAGGCGGATATAGCTTAGGAGGCAACAATGGTGATGTTCAATTCGGAGGATCTATAGAAACTGTAGGTCGAGCTTTCTTTAGAAATTCAATCATACAAAATACGACTGACCCAACAACTAAATATGGTTTAATGTCTAATGTAACTTTGGTACCTGGAAACGGCTTTGAAAACGCTGGAGGAGTTTTTAATTTTACTAACTCATCTACACCTGCTAATACATTTCAAAGTTTTGGTTTAAAAGTTAATAGCACTTCAGATGCAGGGGGGCCATACTATGGTGGTTTTTTCAATGCTTTAGGTGCTAGTACTGCTAATAGATTTGGAATTTATGCCGAAATATCGGGAACAAATATTAATTCTTCTAGTTCTGCTGCTTTGTTTGTAGCACCCATTAATAATTTTGCATTAAGAGCTTCAGGTAGAGTCTCATTTTCTAATCTGCCTGATGAAACAGTACCTTTATCTAATACAAGTGGAATTGTTTTTTCAAGTTTAGGCGGCAGCCTATCCGAATTAAAGCTTACAGGTTTAGTAAGTGATGTTTTAAGGGGAGATGGAACTTTTGGCTTAGCACCTTCTGGCACAATTCAAGGTGGAGGTACTACAAACGGAGTCGCTTTTTTCTCAAATAATAATACAATTACAGCTGATGGCAATAATTTTATGTGGGATAATACCAATAAAAAATTGGGAATTGGGACTGTTGCACCGCTTTACAATCTATCTATATATGGTGGCGATATTAACACAAACTTTGGAATATCAATTGGGCATAAAGGAACTGGAATCTCACAAGATGCGTCTTTAATACTATACACAAGATCAAGTGGTCCAAGTAACCTTCTAGGACAACCTGGTTCCAAAGGATGGGAGTTTGCTGCACGAGGTGAATCTTATAATTTGGGAAACCCAAACTCTTTACAATTTAATTATTACACTGGAAGTGGTTGGATACAGCCTTTAATAATTCAACCCACAGGGAATATAGGAATGGGTACGATTTTCCCTCAGAGTAAATTAGATATTGTGGGTGGTGTAGCCATCGGCACTTATGCTGGTAGTGTTGCAGCACCTGCCAATGGAATAATTGTAAGTGGTAGTGTAGGCATAGGAACCTCTTCCCCAAGTGCAAAACTTGAAATTAATCAACCAGCGCCAAATGATTTTGCACTAAAATTAACATCTAGTTCTACAGGTTTTGGTTCAGGAATTTTATTTGAAAACACAAACTTACCTACTAAACAATATTCAATTTATACTAACAATGGTGGGGCTTTAATTTTCGGTGATGAAAATCCACCAGGTGCTCAACGAATGAAAATAAATATTACAGGAGATGTTGTGATCGGAACTGGAGAGCCATTAAATAAATTAGATGTAAAAGGTAATCTAGGTGTCGGTGCTTATGCTGGTCTAAATACTGGCCCAATTAATGGATTGATAGTAAGTGGAAACGTAGGGATAGGGACACCTTCTCCCAATTCTTTGCTTGACGTGGCAGGTTCTACTGCACGAGCTATTACTTCTACTTCTACAAATCTCACTTTAGATAACACACATAGTACTGTTATTGTTACAGGGAGTACAACTTTAACTATTACCTTACCTGGTGCACCAATATCAAATAGAAGAGTTTATACCATTGTAAATAATAATTCAAATGCTACAGGTATTTCAATCGCAGTTGCTTCTGGAAATAATTATTATATTGTTTTTGGAGGAGCAATAACTGGTACAAGTATAGCAGTAAATAGCGCCATTACCGTTCAATCTAATGGTACCAATTGGTTCAGAATACAATAGTTTTTTTGAAAAATAATTGCCTAAAAAAAAGTATGGTGGATTCAAGTAATAAATGCTATCTCTAACTTTTGCATTTATTATTTGAATCCTTACTTTAAAAAGCTACGCAAATTTAAAATTATTTGTAATTCCACAAACGCTCCCTTATTGAATTATATTTTTAAATTATAAGATTTTACACTTCTCATCTTCAAAAATATACAAGTCTATATAAATAATTTCAAAATAATGCCTGAAGAGTCAGTAAGCATTTTAAGCATAATTCAATAAATATACTGCTTAAAAATATTAGGATAAATTAATGTCGGGTTAATTGGCAGGTATACAAATAAGACTATTTTGGTAAATTTACCGAATAAAATTACATGGATAGGTAAAATAAGAAAAGACGCACAATTTAACTATCAGCTAACAAAAACAGAAGAAAGAAATAAAGTGTTTGTAGAATTCGCACTCACATCAGAAGAAATTAGGGCTTCAAAAGACATTGAATATAAAATAGTTAAAGTTTGAGTAGCAGGAAAAGTGCATGATTTTAAGGTAAAAGTGGTTAAAAATTTTAAATAACGAACGGTAGGTAAAAACAATTTTCTCCTACTTGTAATCATTAGCCCTTTGGTAAATTTTAAAAAATAACGAAAGGCTACTATATACATAACCAAAGCCAAACCTCCAAGGTTTTCAAAACCTTGGAGGTTTTATTGTTAACTAAAATGCAAGAAGTCTTTTCCATAATCGTAACTCAGTACGAGCCGAGCTACAACTGTTTTTTTTAGATTGCTAACCTAAAAACGTGGCTCTTCGCTAAAAATTGTGGAAAGTTAAAAATGTTTAATTTTGTGGATGGAAAATTCGTTTAAGAGTAGAGCTTGTATTTGGGTTTATAGAAAAATGCATGAATGGAATGTATTTTTATTCATTAGGTAAAAAATAAAAAGGCCATGATCACTCATGAACTTAACATAATAACAAGTTTAGAGGTGTAGATGCTAAGCATTTAACAGGATTATAACGCCTCAAAATCAAATTTAATAGATACATTTAATTGATGATCAAATAGTTTAAAAAGATAAAAGAACTAATTTAAATTTTACAAAAAGAAAATTTACTTTGAAACCATTAAGTAGTTTTTAAAGATATTATTTAAAGGTTTTTGAATTAAATCATTTGAATCCCTACATAATTAAATGGAGTTATAGCTTTTAACTTTTCTTTAGTTAAGTCATCAATTTTTAAATTTTCTATAAATTGTTGAATTAATTTTTGATCAATTTTTTCTCCAGTCCGCGTTAATTCTTTAAGAGCTTCATAAGGTTCTGGGTAATTAATCGTGCGAAGAATAGTTTGAATTCCTTCAGCAACTACCGCCCAATTTTTATTCAAATCTTCATTAATTTTGGATTCATTAAGCTCTAATTTATCTAACCCGCGAAGCAAAGATTTGACTGCTATTGATGTATGAGCCAAAGGAACGCCAATATTTCTCAATACAGTTGAGTCTGTTAAGTCTCTCTGTAAACGAGAAACTGGCAATTTTGCAGATAAGAACTCAAAAATTGCATTTGCAAATCCGAAATTTCCTTCTGCGTTTTCAAAATCAATTGGATTAACTTTATGTGGCATAGCTGAAGAACCAATTTCACCAACTTTAATTTTTTGTTTGAAATAGCCTAAACTAATATATTGCCAAATATCTCTACACAAATCAATTAAGATTGAATTAATTCTTTTATTGTTATCAAACAAAGCTGCTAAATAATCATAATGCTCGATTTGAGTCGTTAGCTGGCTTCTTGTTAATCCTAGAGTATCATTTACAAAATGATTTGAAAAACTTATCCAATTTATTTCAGGATAAGCAATGAAATGTGCATTAAAATTACCAGTAGCTCCGCCAAATTTTGCTGCAAATGGAATTTTTTTTGCATCAGTTAATTGTTTTTCTATTCTTTCTACAAAAACCATCAACTCTTTTCCTAACCTTGTAGGAGAAGCGGGCTGACCATGTGTATAAGCTAGAAGTGGAATCTCTTTCCATGTTTGTGCCAAATTGGAAAGCTTTGTAATTGTTTTATCAAAATTTGACCAGATTATATCTTCAAAAGCATCTTTTAAAGATAAAGGAATAGCTGTATTGTTAATATCTTGGGAAGTAAGACCAAAATGTATAAATTCTAAATAATCTCCTAAATTTTCAGATTTAAGCTTTCCTTTTATAAAATATTCAACTGCTTTTACATCGTGATTAGTAGTTTTTTCTAATTCCTTAATTTGTAAAGCATCGTCTATATTAAATTGAGTTACTATGTTTCGTAAAGTTAAAATTTTTTCTTTAGGGAAATTACTTAATGACTCAAGAGGTAAATTGATTAATTCTATTAAATACTCTATTTCAATTTTAACTCTGTACTTTATTAATCCAAATTCGGAAAAATAAGTTGCAAGCTCTTCGGTGCTTTTTTTATAACGTCCATCAACAGGCGAAATAGATAAAAGGGCGTGTATGTTTTCAAATTGCATTATAGAATATTTTGGATATGTATTTTTAAAACTAGTTATCTATCACTAAAAACAACTAGTTGATATTTGATTTTTTTTTTCAAGAATTGCAAATTAAATAAAAAATACGATAGCATTATAAATTGAATAATTTTTTAGTATTTAATATTTGTTTCAAAAGTTTTGATTAAATTTACGAGCTTCATTTGATTTTAGTTAAAGTTAAAAATTTTGCTTGCAGATATTTATATTAAAATATAAAACCAATCGCTTTGATAGTTTAAATGCTTTATTTCAAAAACATCTTATGTTATATAAAAACATCAGTTACATAAATCAAAATGAACGTATAAAAACTTAATATATACCCCAAAAAATCTTTTTTGATAACAGTCAATTCTAATTCTAATAAATTTTTGAAAAAATTATATATTTATTTCTTACTTATAATCTTAATTTGTTCTGCAATGAGCACAATGTCTCATGCTCAAATACCACCCCAAAAATTTAATTATCAAGCAGTTGCTAGAGATAATACAGGTGCAACCCTAAGTAACAAAAATGTGAGCATGAGAGTATCTCTAAGAACCGTCTCACCAACTGGAGTTGCTGTTTATGTAGAAACTCATTCTGTTACAACCAATAACTTTGGATTAATTAACTTTCAGATAGGTGGTGGCACTTTAAATTCTGGAACATTTCCCAATGCAAGTTCATTTGGTTCAAATAATTTCTTTGTAGAAGTTGAAATTGATCCTAATGGCGGTACTACTTATCAATCTATTGGAGTAACTCAATTATTAAGTGTACCATATGCGATTTATTCAGGTGCTTCTCAAGCAACTATTCCCATGATTTCTACAAATGGTGGGATTAACATTATAGGTAATAATATAGAAGCAAACAACACTCTTCAGATATGGAATGCAAGTAGTATTTTGGGTTCTGCAATAATAGGAACTCCAACTTTAATTGGTCAAGTTTTAGAGTGGGACGGATTTAATTGGACACCAGCCATTCTTAATCAAGGATTATCCACAATTACTGGAATAGGTGGTATAGCAGTAGCTAATATAGCAAATTCATTTACTATTGATGGTACTAATATTCTAGGACAAGCAACTAGCCTTACTGGTATAAATGGAATTACTGTTTCAGGTGCAGGTTTTGACCGAACGATTGCAGGACAAAATTTAGTGGCAGGAAATAACGTAACCATTACGGGCAATGCAATCAATGCTTTAGGAAATCCAACCATTACTGGAATCGGTGGATTGAGCGTAACTGGGGTAGGAAGTTTATTTACAATTGATGGAACAAATATTTTAGGGAAATCTACAACCCTAACGGGTGCAAATGGAATAACGGTTCAAGGTTCTGGAACATACAACCCTACCGTATCTGGAATAAACCAAACCATTACTGGAATAGGTGGAATCTTGGTAACCAGTACAGGGGCAAATTCATTTACTATTGATGGTACTAATATTCTAGGACAAGCAACTAGCCTTACTGGTATAAATGGAATTACTGTTTCAGGTGCAGGTTTTGACCGAACGATTGCAGGACAAAATTTAGTGGCA
>JAAFJZ010000109.1 GCA_013298205.1 Cytophagales bacterium | reverse complement strand
AATAATTTCACTTTTTCTTCCATTGCATAGGTCAAAAACAACAATTCTATCGCTATTCCAATATATTGAGCATAATAAATGAAAATGCTAGCTTGTATAGAGTTTACTCTTACATATTGTTTAATTACAAATCCAATCAAAATAAAAGTTAGACCAAGTAATGGAAAATATGTAGTTTTATCTTTTATAAAAGCCATATATAAGCATGTAGCATATATAAGAGTGATAATAAATAAATCAAAAGGCCAATAGTAATAAGTAAATTTGACGTGTATATATGAAGTTAAATACCACAAAGCACGAACAATAATTATAATCATAATCAATCGATCTAACTTCGGGTATTTATCTGGTATAGATAAAAGACTTCTGTAATAAGCTATGAACGAAATGATAAAAATCGTATGTGATATGCCACTTAAAAACTCAGTTATAAATGGGTATTGAGGCCAGATGTATTGAAATCCTATACCATCATGGCTAGAAAGCGAGTGTAAAGCAAAAAACAATATTGCCAAAAAATAGAATAGGTATGTAGAATTTAAAAGTATAATAAAAGCCAACAAGTTGTATAAAGAAACAAAAATTAAGATTCCATAAAATATGCCTAAAAAAAGGTATTCTGCATTCGCAAAATCAAAAAAATTATTAACAGATTTTATACGCAAAAACTCGTTTACCCTAGCTACTCCATTTGGTTTTTTAAAATAAACGTATGTGGTATCGTAGCCATGAAAGGGAATTTTAAATGCAAAGTTTTTGTGGCTAAACTGGCGGTTTTTAAAAGGATAAATTTTTCCTTGTCTAAAACTCAAAACCGAATCTTTTGTAACAATATGAAGATCAAAGCTTTCTATAGAAAACCACATGATTTCTAATATTGCACTTGTATTAGAAACTGAATGATTAACTACGCTAAACCTATGCCAGTAAGTATAAAATTTTTTTCTACTTTGTTTTTTATAAAAAACGTCAGGTACAAATTCAGTATATTTTTGTAAGCGGGCTTCTTTAAACCCCATTTCATTTGTAGAATCTACAAAAACGGGTAATATATGAGAGGATAATCTCAGCTCTTCAAATTTTTCATCTATTATTACTTGAGCTTGAGTTTTCCAGCTAAATAATAAAATTAAAAAAATAATTTTAAAATGAGTTTTACTTAGTATTTTCAATCCTATTTTTTTTGTTGGTATACGTAATTACATTCAAATAAATATTCTATTTACTTCAATACTTGTATGAAATTATGAATTTAAAGAAATTTTTAAATAATTGATTCAAGCAAAGTTTTTATTTTTGAAGAATGTGTTTCAAATTCATTTTCATTTTTCAATTTAAAGTTATATAAGATTTTATCCAATATAAAATCTTGCCACAAAGTGTTTTGTAATGCATTAAAATATTTTTCATCACTAAAACTAACTTGGCTATAACTGCTTTTCCACGAATCAACAAGCATTATAGACAAAAACTTATCTAATTTCTTTTTTAAAACAAAATACGGATTTGAAACTTTGTCTCGCATTTCAATAAAATTGTGATAAGCCAAAATACCAATACTTTGAGCATCTTGATATCGCTTTTGGTAAAACAGTTCCATAGAATTTACAACAGAATGCTCATCTAAAAATTTATCAAACATAAAAACATCTTCTAAGCCGCAATTCATACCCTGACCATAAAAAGGAAGAATAGAATGTGCTGCATCACCTATAAGTAATGTATTTTGGATATGCCACGATTTAGCATACGAAGTAAATAATTTTGAAACAGGATTTTCAAACCATTCATTCATAATTTCTGAGCTATATTCGTTTAAATCGGGAAAATATTCTTTAAAAAATAATTCTACTTCGTTTTTACTTTTTATATTATTAAACGAAAGGTCGCCTTCTAAAGGTAAAAATATCGTGCAAGTAAAAGAACCATCTAAATTGGGTAATGCAATAAGCATAAAAGAATTTCTTGGCCAAATATGGAGTGCAGATTTTGAAAATATATGTGTACCATATTTACTAGCATTCAAACGAATTTCTTTATATGCATAATCTGTTTCTTGTATGCTAGAAACAATCCATTTTTTATTTGTTAGATTTTTTTTTACAATTGAAAATGCACCATCTGCACCTATCAGATTTTCATATTTTAAATTTGAATCGTCATTTATAATTTTTTTCTCAAAATCTATGTTTTTTACTTCTGTGTTGTATAAAATAGGAATGTTATTACTCATAACTTTCGAAGCCAATAATTTATTTAATCCTATTCTTGAAATCGAGTAGATTGCTTCATTCTTAGAACTATATGATTGAAAATAGGGGTTTTGATTTATCAAATGAACTTCTCGACCGTACATTGGGAGTGAAATGGCAAGAACTTCTTCCGCCAAACCCAATTCAGTTAATGCTTGAATACCTCTAAAACTTAATGCTAAATTTATACTTCTGCCATTTTCTTGGTTATCCAAAATAGGATTAGACCTTTTTTCTATAACCTTTACGTTTTGTTTTTTTTTATGCAAATAAAGAGACAAAAGACATCCTACTGGCCCTGCTCCAACAATAATTGTTTGACTCATAAATTTTTTTTTAAAAAAGAATTGCTAATTAAAATAAAATTTTGCCAATAAATAATTTACTTTGTGAAGATTCTTGAAGCATTGCAAAATTATCTTTTAATATATTTAAAATTTATTTACTTTTTTAACTAATTAATCTTAATTATCATTCCTATTTCAGATTTATATGTCAATAAAACTTGATGCTACAGATAAAAAAATTCTTGAAATTATACAAGTAAATGCAAGAATTACTAATTTACAATTAGCCAAACAAGTTGGTCTTTCGCCAGCCCCTACTTTAGAGAGAGTAAAAAAATTGGAGAATATGGGGATTATTATGAGCTATCATGCCACTTTAAATAAAGAAATTCTAGGTCTTGGGGTGAGCATATTTTTGATTATTTCTCTTTCAAGCCATAAATTAAATCAGATTACTTCGTTTACAAATAAAATTAATGAAATAAGAGAAATAGTTGAATGTCATCATATTACAGGTAGTGGTGATTTTTTACTTAAAATAATTTCAGCCGATATTCCATCATATCATAAGTTAATTTTAGAGAAATTAACTCAAATTGAGGAAATTGGAAATATGAGTTCTATGGTTGTACTTTCGACTTATAAAAACTCAAAACTCTTACCTATTTAGCAAAATATATATATTATAAATTTTTTTTAATTTGACTAATAACAAATATTTATAAATTCCGAATTCAAGTTATAAACATTTATTTTTTATTCTAAAACAAGCTTTAGTTCTGAAGCTATTTTTCTGTCGTTAGAAAGTCTAGGCAATTTATTTTGTCCACCTAATTTGCCAATTGATTTCATGTAGTCAATAAATCCATTTCTTTTTATTGGGCTTATTACCAAAGGTTTAAGAATTTTTCCTTCTATCAAATCTTTGTAATAGGTATTCAATTTCACCAATTCTTCATCTAAAGTTAGGCTAAAAGTATGTATGTTTTCGGGTTTTTGAGAAAACTCTATAAACCATTCATGATAAGGAAACCCAGAAGTTGGGCTCACCTGAGGAGCTACCGTAAACTCTATAATTTCTGTTTCAGGGTGTTTTTTTAAAGCATTTTTCATGGCTTTTTCTACCTCTTCACCAATTACATGTTCGCCAAAAGCAGATATAAAATGTTTTATTCTACCTGTAACTACAATTCTGTATGGATTTTTTGATACAAATTTTATAGTATCGCCTATACTATACGCCCATAAACCTGCATTGGTATTCATTACAAGGGCATAATTTTCACCTATTTTTACTTCTCCAATATTAAGTCGGGTAGGATTTTCAGAAAAATATTCTGATGTAGGAATAAATTCATAATAAATACCATGATTTAAAAGTAAAAGTAAGCCCTCTTCCTCTTGATTGTCTTGATAAGCTATAAATCCTTCAGAGGCAGGATAAGTTTCGATGGTATCTATTTTTTTACCAATACTTTCAAAAAGTTTGGCTCGATAAGGCTCAAAATTTACACCTCCATAAATTAATAATTCAAAGTGAGGGAACACATCTTTTATTTTTTTACCTGTGCGTGCTTGAATTCGGTCGAAATACATTTGAACCCATGGCGGAATGCCCGAAATAAGCGACATTTTCTTTGCAATCGTTTCATCTATAATTCTTTCCAACTTTTCTTCCCAATCTTCTATACAATTGGTATCAAAGCGAGGAAGCTGATTGCTGCGCAAATAAGAAGGTACATGATGATTTACGATGCCAGAAAGTCTTCCTGTAGGTACATTTGAAGACAGGTCTAAAATAGGGCTTCCCGAAAGAAAAATAAGGTTTTTATCTAAAAAGTTTGAATTTCCCGTTTGGTTTATATAACACAAAATAGCATCTCTTGCAGCTTGAATATGAAAACCAATTGATTCTTTACTTATAGGAATGTATTTAGTACCTGAAGTGGTGCCGGAAGTTTTAGCAAAATAAATTGGGAAGTTTTTCCATAATACATCTTTCTCTCCTTTTTTTACTCTCTCTATGTAAGGTTTTAAATTTTCATAATCATTGAGTTTTACTGCCTGAACAAAATCTTTATGGTTTGAGATTTGTTTGAATTTGTGGTCTTCTCCAAATGATGTATTTTTTGCTTCTTTTAATAAAGAATGAAGAATTCTTTTTTGGCTTTCTTCCGGATTTTGAGCCCAAGACTTGATTTGATTGTTTACGTACTGTGCAAAAGGTTTACTAAGTATAGATCTAATTCCCATGTAATTCAAAACTTATTGCAAATGTAATCACGATAAGTGATTTAAAAACATTAGAGTTTTCTTTTTAAACATCAAATAATTTGTAAAGCAATATTCTAAAGAATAAAGTTTAAACAATGAATAGGTTTAAACTTTAATTATGAACAAACAATTCTAAAAAATTAAATATAAAACGATAGTAAAAATGAAAATTTAAAAGATTTTCAAAAAAATAAACAAACAGATTTTTAAATTATTAATGATATAAGAAATCTGTTTGTTTTACTATTTTCAATGTTTTTAACCAAAACCTAATTACTTTATTAATATTTTGTGGGCATCTTTATGGTTTCCGTTTTCAGTAATCAACAAATAAGTACCTGAATGGTAATGATCTATTGGAATAGAGTATTCACCAGGTGCGTAAAAGGTTTGAACAAGTAAAGAATGACCCAACAAATCTAATAATGTAACTACAGTGGGCGTTTCTAAGCTTGATTCTTGAAGTAAAAGGGTCATACTACCCATGCTGCTTGATGCAGGATTTGGGAAAACTTGACTGGTAAACTCATGTGAAGAAACAACCCTAATTTCAGAATATGTCTTTTTCTTTTCATCATCTATACTCACTATTCTATAATACATCAATGTATTAATCATTGAAACTGTTTCACTTTCATAAATATCATTTAGCGTATAAAGCAAAGAATCAATTGAAGAAAAGCCAATTCCATCAAAGCTTTTTTCAATTATAAACTTACAATTTTTACATTCTGATGTAGCTACTTTCCATTTTAAATTAACTATATTTTCATTTCTCTTTGCATAAAAATAAATAAAGTTGAGAGGTAGAGTATTAGCAGAAGTTAATGAACCTAAAGTTACTCTCCCTCCAGACGAAGGCCAAGATGCAATAGATCCAGAATTAAGTCTGCCTCCATTATTATTGCCAGTAACAGGAAAATTATAGTTGCCAAGTGTATTAGAAGGAGCTCCTCCTCTGTTTGTCCAATTAGAGCCAACTAATTGAGCAACTCTTAAGTCCAAATATGAAGACAATGTGCCCCCAGGGCCATCTCCCACACCTCCACTTGTCGTTCCATTGTCATACCAAGATAAAGAAACTTGGGTTGAGGCATTAGGAACTGTTGAGTTCATATCATACCATTCTACAGCACTTGCATGCCCTAAAGACCCATCAGTTACTTTTGAATTACCTACATTGCCTCGATTATACATAACTGAGAAAGTAGGATTCAAAGTAGGTGCGGTAATAGAAAGTGGACGGTATAATGTGTTTGTTCCAATAGGAAAAGTGAAAGCAGCTGTACCTGCCTTGGTCATATTTCCATTGTAATACCAAGAATTGGAACCATTATTTCCTGTACCTGAGTTAGTCATATCTGTGGTTTGGGTTATTGCAGAACCAGCAGCATTTGAGGCTGTAGCAGTAGAACCAAAATTAAAAGCATAACCATTCCCATTTACCATACCTCTTTTAAATTGGGCATTGTTTTGTACCGTAACACCGCCAACAAAAGATTGAGCAAATCTAATACCAGAAGGATTATCAAATACCATATTAAAAAAAGGATTAACCGTATTTTGACCAGGCGGAGGAGCGGTATATGAATTCATATCATAAACATCTTGTAAATTTGTACCTACAAAACTTACCGTTCCTGTACGAGGTAAAAACTGACCTACAATGTAACCAGATTCATTCCAATTGCCATACAGATTGATATTAACAGAGGTAGTGGTAGATCCTGTAGCAGAGGCATCAAGCGTACCTCTATACAAAACGATATCCTTTAAAAGGGTTAAATTATCATTCAAAAACCAAGTGGTTGAATGATTGTTAATACTAACTTTACCATTAAATGAATTACCATTACTTGTTATTCCGTTTGCAGTGGTAGTAGAGTTGGAGCTAAAAGTCCACTCATTAGGATATAAATTATTTAATTTGTTGACTCCAGCTAAAGTAACACTTCCATAAGGATACAACTGTGCTCCAGGTAAAGTGGAATTAAAGGTTATATCATTTTGAATATTAGGCATCCAAGTCATATTTCTAAAAGACGTATTAATTAAATCTACGTTTACACGCTGACCTGTTGCATTGAAAGAATTAACATCAAAGATTACATTATCCGCTTCATTGGGGATGCAAGTTTGAGCTGCTCCTCCTGAGCTTAAAGACCAATTAGAAGCATTGCTCCAATTAGTTCCCGCACCAGCTGCAGACCTGCCAATCCAATACAAAGTATTACCTCCAGAGGTTGTAGTTACATTAAAATTTATACTTGTGTTATTACCCAAATTTACACAATTATCGCATCTAAAAGTGCCTGTTTGATTTTTTATATCCTGAACTATTAGAGATGTAATCGTAGTTGGTGAACTAAAATAAAGCTTGGTATCATTACCAACATTATTTTCGCTTGATTTTAATGTACTCCAAGAATTACACGCTCCTAAATGAACAAAGGTATTAGAACCTGTAAAACTATGTTGTGAAAAATTGCCTAGAACAAATTGATTACTTCCTGATAACGTAACACTCTCATTATAACGATGAAAATCAGGAAGAAAAGATTGCCCATTATTTTGGTAACGAGACCCCTGCATCAGTAACATAGGTCCAAGAACGGTTCTACTTCCCACGTTTACTTTTGCATTTGAATTTATAGTAAATAAACCTGTTACAGACATTAGCTGTCCTGAATTATCCGAAAAATTACCTGTAATATTAGGTCCAATGGTTATATTATTATACCATGATGTGGGTTGTGATTGTGTTTGAAAAGTTCTGCCTGGGCTTAAAAGAGCGAAAATAGATCCTTTTGAATTAAAATTCCTGTTAAAATACGCTCCCCAATTGGGGTCTCCCCCTGTAACTGTTAAAGTAGCACTTGCAGAAGTAAGCTCAGTATGCGATGTGCCATTCCTACCTCCAG
>JAAFJZ010000108.1 GCA_013298205.1 Cytophagales bacterium | reverse complement strand
AAACTCTGAGAAAAGTTATTGAAACTGATTTATTAAAGCCCTACCAACCTCTTTTTACATTATTGAACTCGATAAGCAACGTTGCTTTCATTGATATTAAAGTAGCATACCAATGGTTTAACAGAGGACTTACGGTAGTTTATCCATTTACAAAGCCCAATAGTTTAGCACATCTGATTGATGCAAAAACCGGATTCAAAGAATTTGCAAATGAACTCATGTGTTCATTTAACACAGGTATTACCAGTTTAAAAGTGGAAGTAAAAAATATTGAGGAGTTTTTTGGAGAAGACAATCAAACCGATATTGATGAAATAAAATCTGAACTTAAAAACAATCCTGAAAAAATAATTTTAAGGAAAACTAATACTGAAAATGAAGAAATTGTAATAGTAAATGATGGCGGAAAAATTATCGCAAAAAGACTATTCTTTGAGCACAAAGATGAAAAAAATGAAAATGTAGAATTCAAAATCTATGAAGAATCAGATGGCACAAGACGACTTTTAGAATGTTTGCCGGTTTGGAATGATTTAATCAATTTTACCCACACTTTCATTATTGATGAAATTGAAAGAAGCATACATCCATTGATAATTAAAGAGCTTATCGAAAAATTTTCAAAGGATGAAACAACAAAAGGGCAACTGATTTTCTCTACTCACGAATCAAACTTATTAGACCAAGAAATTTTTAGAACAGACGAAATTTGGTTTACAGAAAAGAATACTTTTGGATCAACAAAACTTTATTCGTTAAGTGATTTCAAAGAACACAACACGATTGATATTAGAAAAGGCTATTTGAATGGTAGGTTTGGCGCTATTCCTTTTTTAGGAAATTTACAAGATTTAAACTGGAATAAATATCATGCTGAACAGGAGTAAACTGTATACCAAACGAGAACCTAATAGAGAAAGTAAACTTTACTTTATCTTTTGCGAAGGAGAGAAAAGAGAAACGACCTATTTCTATTTCTTCAACCGAATTTCTTCACAAATAATAATCCAAATTGTTCCTATTTCAGATGGCAAGAATTCTCCGATAGGCTTATACAACAACGCTTGTCAAAGTTTATTAAAAAGCGAAACAAATTCAAATCCATTTTATGTATTGAATGATATTGATGAAGTTTGGTTTATCATAGACACAGACAAATGGGGTGATGAAGTTGATACGCTAAGATGCAACGTTGCCAATCATCAAAATTGGTCTGTAGGACAAAGCAATCCTTCTTTTGAAGTTTGGTTATATTATCACTTTCTAAATGAAAAACCAATCAAGCCAATCACTAATTGGAAAAATTATTTAGATGAAATTGTAGTTGGTGGATTTGACAATAGAAAACATCCTGTTCATATTCAAAAAGCGATAACAAATTCTAAAACTAATTTTTTAGCTTCAAATAATCAACCTCTACCAATTACAACAGAGGTTTTTATTTTAGCGGAAAAAATTATACCTCTTGTTAAAACAGACATTGATGCGATTTTATCCTCCCAAATATAACCAATACAATTGTACTCTGATTTTATTTTGCTCCCACGCAAATGTAAAAGCAAGCAAAATAACAAGAGCGTGCAAGCAAGCAGCACAATGAGCGTAATAATTTGACACAACACACATTTGATAGAAAAATAGCCCGGAAAATAACAACACCTACCCAAAAGTCCGGATTTTAGCAATCTGAAAATATATTTGTGGATAATCAAAAAATGGGTTTCCGTATCAATATTAGTGATGAAATCGCAGCATTTACAAGGATAATTCGTTAGGTGGCAAGTTATTCCAGACACCCCAAATAATATATAAAACAGCTCGACATGGATAAAATATTAAGTAAGTTACAAAACAAAAATAGATTAGAAATTGTCCCTATCAGAATTGAGAAATACTCAATTAAGGACAATTGTTTTTATAACGTTGCCGACAAGGTAACTAATGACAATGGACAAATCGTTTACGGGTGGAAATTGCACAAAGCAATTTTTTTTGAAGAAGCACAACGACACGCTGTATGGAAATCTCCAAACGGAGAGTTAGTAGATGTTACTCCAGATGAGGTTCATAAAGACAAAATTTCGTTTTTAGAAGACGACAAGGGTTGGATATATGAGGGTAAAATCACCGATAATGTAAGAGTGAATACAACTAATAATCCATTAGTAGACGACTTTATTTTGCTAAACGAAATGATAACTAAATTGTGGCAAACAGGATTTAAAAATTCAAGACTTGAGATTCTTTTACTCGAGCCTGTGGCTAATGTTATAAAAAATCTAAACGACCATAAAATTGCACTAGAAATATATATATTAACAAAAAACAACCCGAATTGTATCTGTTATTGCGGACAACAAAAACTTTATAAAGATTGTCACGGCTATGACTTAAAAAAAGAATTACAGATTTTACAAAATAAAATAAACGATATCATTCAGAAAAATACTTGCCGCTAACAACACCTACCCAAAAGGCAGGATTTTCTGTTCCAAAGACAGTTTTTTGGGTAATGGAAATTTATTGTTTCAAATCAAGTTCTTGAAAAAAACTCCATCTGCAAAAAGCCACAAACCGATGAGTGGTAAGCCTAAAGCCACCCAAAATACTACCCATAAACTTGTTAAAAATTGGGTTTTGATAAATTTTTTGAATATTTATTGAAATCCAAAAGGTTAAAAACCTTTTTTTCGCAAACATCAAACCAACCCAAAACCAGCTCAAAAAACCCCACCACACAGCCAGCTCATATTCCTTTGCCCGACACACAAACTCGCCCTTCGCAAAACCAAAAAAGCTACTTTCGCCCAACACAAGTACAGAATTTCCGCCAATAAAAAGTATCTTAGCAACCCAAAACATACAGACAAAAACATACATGCAAATAAAAGAACTCAAACCAAGTAAGGCACTAAATAAAGCGTTTTTGAAAGTAAAGCCCAGCCGGACTGAAATTGAAAAATTCAAAATAAATCTGATTCAGTTACTAGACAGAACAAATGAGAAAGAATCGGAAGAGTTTCATAAAAACCTTGTCATCGACTTTTTAAAAAAAACATATTACGAACCAAACCATTTTATAAATACCAAAGGCAGAAACGATCTTGTTATTCATAATGGAAACAATGCAGGCAGTTCTGTTGGTGTAATCATTGAAGCTAAAAAGCCAACCAACAAAACAGAAATGATAAAATCATTTGCTCTCGGTGATAGCGTGCAGCAAATGATTTCAAAACTCAATACCAAAGCGTTTCAAGAACTGGTGCTTTATTACTTACGAGAAAGAATTACACATAAAAATCTGGAAGTAAAACACCTCATTGCGACAAACATAAACGAATGGTTCATTTTTGATGCTACGCTTTTCGATAGGCTTTTTGCACAAAACAAAAACCTAGTCAAACATTTCAACGACTTTGAAGCCGGACGTTTGGCAGGCACCAAAACCGACTTTTTTTACAAACAAATTGCAGAGCCTTTTATTACTAGCATTAGTTCAGAAATTGAATTTACTTACTTCAATATTCAGGACTATCAAAAACCACTTCGCAATGCAGACAAAGCAGACGACAACAAACTAATCGCACTATTCAAACTCCTTTCTCCAGAACATCTTTTAAAACTTCCTTTCACCAACGATAGTAATAGCCTTGACAAACGGTTTTACAGCGAGTTGTTGCATATAATCGGCCTGAGAGAAACCAAAGAAGGAAGCAAAAAACTAATTGAACGAAACAAAGAAAATGAAAGAAATTCGGGAAGCATGCTCGAAAATGCAATCATTCAACTAGATAGTTTAGATAAAATAAACCGATTAGACAGACCGAGCCAATTCGGAAATACAGACCAAGAACGTTTATTTAATGTAGGCCTTGAACTAAGTATAACTTGGATAAACAGAATTTTATTTCTAAAATTATTAGAAGCCCAGCTGATTATCTACCACAAAAACAACAAATCTTATTCGTTTTTAAATATAGACAAAATAAATAATTATGACGACCTGAACAGCTTGTTTTTTCAAGTACTGGCCCGAAAGTATGAAGATAGAAACAACGATGTAAAAGCAGCATTTGAAAAAGTGCCATACCTAAATAGTTCGCTATTTGAGCCAACCGAAATGGAACAAGTAACATTATTCATCAGCAATCTGAAAGATGAGAAAACCATTCCAATACTTTCATCCACCGTTCTTAAAAACGAGCAAGGCAAAAAACGAACCGGAAATCTGACAACCTTAGCCTATTTATTTGAATTTTTAAATGCGTACGACTTTGCAAGCGAAGGTTCTTCAGCAATTCAAGAAGACAACAAACAACTGATTAATGCTTCTGTTCTCGGATTAATCTTTGAGAAAATAAACGGCTACAAAGACGGTTCATTTTTTACACCTGGGTTCATTACCATGTATATGTGTAGGGAAACGATTCGAAAAGCGGTGGTTCAAAAATTCAATGAAACAAAGAATTGGAACTGCACAAACCTTGAAGAAGTTTATGATAAAATAGAAGACCGCAAAGAAGCCAACAACATTATTAACAGTATTAAAATTTGCGACCCGGCAGTAGGCTCGGGGCACTTTTTGGTTTCGGCACTTAATGAAATGATTGCTGTAAAAAACGACCTAAAAATATTGCAAGACCGATCAGGAAAACGATTAAAGGAATATCAAGTGGAGGTGGTAAATGATGAACTGATTGTAACAGACGAAGAGGGCGAATTATTCGAGTACAACCCCAGCACTACCGGCGTACCGGCCAACAAAGAAAGCCAACGCATACAAGAAACGTTATTCTACGAAAAGCAAACCATCATCGAAAATTGCCTTTTCGGAGTGGACATCAACCCCAATTCGGTAAAAATTTGTCGTTTGCGTTTGTGGATTGAGTTATTAAAAAATGCATATTATAAAACCAATATAACCGATGGTTTGAACCCTGGGCTATGGGAATTAGAAACCCTGCCAAACATCGACATCAATATAAAATGCGGAAACTCATTGGTAAGCCGGTTTGCGATTGATGCGGATTTGAGCCAAGCACTCAAAAAAAGTAAATGGACAATTGAGAGCTATCGGATAGCTGTTGATACGTACCGAAATGCAGAAAGCAAGCAGCAAAAACGAGAAATGGAACGGCTGATTGCCGAGATAAAATCGGATTTTAGAAGTGAAATAGCATTGAACGACCCGAAAGTTAAGAAGCTACGCAAGCTATCGGGCGATTTGTTTTTACTTACCAATCAAACCCAACTTTTTGAAATGAACAAAAAAGAAAAAGCGGATTGGAACAAACAAGTATTGCAACTAAGCCAAGAAACAAAAAAGCTAGAAACCGAAATAGAAGATATAAAAGCAAACAAGATTTTTGAAAATGCTTTTGAATGGCGGTTTGAATTTCCGGAAGTGCTCAATGATGAGGGTGATTTTGTGGGTTTTGATGTGGTGATTGGGAATCCGCCGTATGTATCAGCTGTAAGCATGAAAAGAGAGGATGTTATTAAAGATTATTTTAGAATAAATTACCCGCTTGTTACAGGAACTTATGACATTTATGCCTTATTTATAGAAAAAATCAAACAGATTTCAACCAAAAAAGCAAGTTATTCATTCATAATTCCTAATAAGTTTTTAGTAGCTAAATATTCTGAAAGTATACTATCTGATTTGATTAAAACTAATTCAATATCAAATACTATTAACTTATCAAAGCATAATGTTTTTGAAGAAGCTTCTGTAAATCCAATAATATTGAACGGTCAGTTAAGTTTATCTAAGAAATTTATAAGATATAAAGTTGATAAATTGGAAGATTTTATTAATAATGGTACTATAGTTTTAGAAAAAGAACTTAGAGTGTTCGAAAATTTAAATGATGCAAACTTCAAAATACAAGGTGGCTTAGCAGGTTTTCAAGCAGATTCAATCAAACAATATTTGTCTATTGAAAAACATGTTGAATGTATAAAGTTTACTGTAAGTGGTGGCGTAGATAAATATAGTTGGTCAAATGAAAATGTTAGATATATGGGCAATAATTATTCTAACGCATTCATTAATGTAAACTGTGGTTTAAGTGCTGAGAAATTAAATTTTTGGAACAAACCTAAAATTGTAATTGCAGGAATGACAAAAGTGATTGAGGCCGTCTATACTGATGAGCCTTTAGCACTTGGAGTTGGAATATATGGCATTCAAGACATAAATGATTTACAAGGGTATATGCTGACTGCAATTTTAAATAGTAAATTTATAAGTTATTATTTTGCTGAAAAATTTAAAGATAAAGCTTTAGCTGGTGGATATTTAGCAATAAATAAAAACACAATAGAACAAATACCATTTGTTAATCCAGATGATATTGCAACTCAACAATTATATCATTTATCTAAACAAATTCATAACATTAAAAAACAAAACCCATCAGCCGACACCACCGATTTAGAATTCCAAATAGACCAATTGGTTTATAAACTGTATGATTTGACGGAGGAAGAAATTAAAATTGTGGAAAACAGTAAAAAATGAGCATTCAAAACATCCCTCAAATATTCCAAAACGATGATACTATTTATCATTACACTACTTCAGAAACTGCTTTATTACACATCCTTAAAGATATGAAATTGAGGCTTAGTCCACGTCTAAACTCACATGATCCAATCGAAAATGCCAAAGAATTTATATCGTATTCTGGTGAAACAGATTATGATATAATGGAAATAGGATCAGTAATTAGTAGCGAACTCAAAAAAGCCAAGCAAATTTCTTTTTGCAAAAATAAAACGTATGATTTAAAACAAGGAATTCCAATGATTTATCCATTTGAAAAATACGGATTTGCAAAACCTAGGATGTGGGATAATTATGGAAATAAATATAAGGGAGTTTGTATTGCATTGTCTAGAAATAAATTGGAAGACGCTATAAGAAATACGGCCTTATTTGACAATAATGATGACGATGTTGAATATTTGAATTACAGGGAATTTTCAACGAGACATCAAAGCATCATTTGGAAAGACACGGTAACAAACACCTTTGATTATTACTTGAGACATTTTAAAAATCGACTTTTTTATAAGCATAAAGATTATGAAATGGAAAACGAATATAGGATTTGTTCCCTATCAAATGAGCCTTTTGATTATATTGATATTAAAGATGCTATTATTGGGTTAGTTGTTTCAGATATAGGTATAAATGAACATTTGTATGATGAATTTGCAAAATTATTAAGTAGACGAGACAATCTACATTTTCTAATTATTTCGTTTAATAATAAAAATTTAAGCGTTCAATCTTATCAAGATAGAAAATCATTTTTTAAATTAATAGAAAGAAAATTTAAAAAAGCTCTATCAAAACAAAAAAATAATGAAAACAAGGACAACCCTTGACAGTCAGACATTTTGTCCAGCCTGAGTTTGTGTATTCCCGCAACAATTATTTCTAAAGCAATTAAAATACCAATTAAAATTGCTACACATGAATTTTTAAAAAATATAAATAGACCTGACGTTTTATGAAAAAAATATTGGCTCAAACCCTCCCACTAGTGCAATGGTGGTTAATGTGTGTGGAAATGGATAAATCCATTATACAAATATCGGATGCTAGGCACAATACCACGAAACCATTCAACATTAACAAATCACTTGAACACAAAGCCAAAAATGACTAACTTTGTGTAGTAAATTTTAAAGACAAAGAAATGAAAGCAAAATATGTAAATCCATATACAGACT
>JAAFJZ010000106.1 GCA_013298205.1 Cytophagales bacterium | reverse complement strand
AAGGCTCACAAATGATGTAGGTGAAGTAGAAAATACAATTTCAAGTTCGTTTTCAGTTTTTTTTAAAGAACCTATTACCCTCATTATTTACTTTATAGCTTTGCTTTTGCTATCGGTAAAGCTTACCATTTTTACCTTGCTAATTATTCCCATTTCTGGCTTTGTTATTTCTTTTTTTATTAAAAAGCTCAAAAAAGATTCTAAAGAAGTAAGTAATTATTATGGATATTTAATGAGTATTATAGATGATAGCCTTACAGGAATTAAGATTTCAAAAGCTTTTAATGCTGAAAATTACATTTTAAATAAATTTATTGATACCAATAATCACTTTACCAAAATAACTAGAAAACTAGTTTTGAGAAGAGAAATGGCATCTCCATTTTCAGAGTTTACAGGCGTTTTGGTAGCTTCATTTATTTTATTATACGGAGGCAGTTTGGTTTTGAAAAATGAATCAGAACTAGATGCTAGCCAATTTGTTGCTTATATTATATTATTTTCACAAATTTTGCGTCCAGCTAAAGCCCTTTCGTCTGCCATTACAGGTATGCAAAGAGGTTTGGCTTCTGGTGATAGAATATTGGAACTCTTGGATGCGTCTGTAGAAGTAACAGATAAAATAGGCGCTACACAAGCTTCGAGTTTTAGCAAATCTATTATTTTTAAAGATGTACACTTTTCTTATACCAAGAAAAAAATCATAAACGGGCTTAGTTTAGAATTTGAATATGGTAAAATGTATGCTTTGGTAGGGCCTTCTGGTGGTGGAAAATCTACCATTAGCGAACTTTTACCTCGTTTTTATGACCCACAGGGAGGCGAGATTTTGTTTGATGGCAAACCTTATGAAGATTACACCGCAAGCAGTTTGAGGGCAAATATGGGAATCGTTTCACAAGAGTCAATTCTCTTTAATGATTCCATTTATAATAATATTCTTTTTGGCAGAAGTCAATTTACGAAAAATGATGTAGAAAATGCTGCCAAAATAGCCAATGCCCATGAATTTATTTTGAAAGCCGAAAACGGTTATGATACACACATTGGCGATAGAGGTGTAAAGCTTTCTGGTGGACAAAAACAGCGTATAAGCATCGCTAGAGCAGTTTTAGCCAATCCAGCTATTTTGATTTTGGATGAAGCTACTTCAGCTTTAGACACAGAATCTGAAAAAGTTGTGCAAGAAGCTTTAGATAATTTGATGAAAAATCGTACCTCAATTGTTGTAGCACATAGATTAAGCACGATACGAAATGCTGATGTGATTTTTGTAATTAAAGATGGGATTTTACTTGATAAAGGTACGCATGATGAACTTATGAAGAATAAAAATGGACTTTATTACTCGCTAGCCACCATGCAAGAAAATAATTCCAATCTTAAAGAATCATAAAAAAATGATAAATTTTTTCTGATTTGCATTCGTTTTTTTTCGATTAGTGTTAAAAAGTTTTACATTAACAAAAATTTCTAAAAATATTTAGCAAATGGGTTTTGAAATTCAATTGCCCTTGTTTCAAGGACCTTTCGATTTGTTGCTTTTTTTTGTAGATAGGGATGAATTGGATATTTATGATATTCCTATTTCTAAAATTACAGACGATTTTTTGGCTTATTTGCATCAATTGGAAGGTAGCAATTTGGAAGTGGCTAGCGAATTTATCTTGGTAGCTTCTACATTAATGTCAATTAAAGCAAAAATGCTTTTACCAAGAAAGGAACTGGATGATAAAGGAAATGAAATAGATCCTCGTATTGACTTGGCTGAAAGGCTTTTAGAGTATAAAAAATTTAAAGAGTTAGCCAAAGCTTGCAATATTCTTGAAGACCAAAGGTTTATGTATGAATTTAGGGGCAATCTTGAAGAGGAGCTCATTTTAATTTCTCAAAAAAATAATATTGATATTGATTTACAAAAGTTAGATTTGTATAAATTATTAAAAGTTTTTCAAAAAGTAGTAAAGCAATTTGAAACAAGCTCTTTCAAACCTGAGCACAAAGTAGCTTTGCATACATATAATATGGATGAACAAAAACAAGCCATTTTGAAAATTCTGTCAACTAATTATAGGCTTTCTTTTACTCAAATGATAAGTAATTGTAAAGAAAAATTAGAAATAATCTATAATTTTTTGGCTATTTTAGAGTTGTTACAATTACAAAGCATTGATATAAGTATAGGCGAAGGCTACAATAATTTCTGGATAGAAAAAAAATGAACGAAACATTAACCTATTGGTGGAATACCTTAACTCATTCACAAGACATTATTAGAAATGGAGGCTTAATTCTTTTAGTCCTAATTGTTTATGCTGAAAATGGATTGTTAATTGGGTTTTTTCTTCCAGGTGATTATTTGCTTTTTAGTGCAGGACTCCTTTGCGGTACAGGCGATTTTACAGTTGAGTTATGGAAATTATTAGCTTCAGTTTGTGCAGCTGCCATTTTAGGAAGCTATACAGGCTTTATTTTCGGGAAAGTTGTAGGTAGAAAATTGTACAATCGAAAAAATAGTATTTTTTTTAAGCAAGAGCATTTAATTAAAACCAGAGCTTATTTTATAAAACTTGGAGGGAGAACTCTAATAGTAGGTCGTTTTTTACCCATTGTTAGAACGTTTGCTCCTATTATGGCTGGTGTAGTAGAAATGGATTTTAAAAAATTCTCTATTTATAACGTTTTAGGGGGCTTTATTTGGGTTTTTGCACTTATTCTCTCAGGATATTTTTTAGGTCAACGTTATCCTCAAATTTTGAACTATTTAGAATATATTATTCTAGCTTTTATAATTTTGACAGGATTTGTAGTTTTAAAAACTTTCCTTGGAGGAACTAAAAAAGTTAGACAATCATAGGCAATTTTGTATGATTAATTTAACTTTTACTAAGTGAATTTATTAATTCACTTAGTAAAATCTTTATCTAAAATATATAAGTTTTAATTTTTTTTTTAATATTAAAACTAAAAATCTATAAAATCGTACAGAATTTTGTGCAGATTTTATTTCTTTCTGACATAATACCAAGTTTTAAAATTAGATTATTATTAGAGTAAAAAGTCTATCATATTTTTTTTCGTTTTATTTAACGAGTTATTATTTCGTCTCTCTTTTAACCTTCAATTACATTTCTGATAATAAGAATTTAATCATAAAATTACATCAACAACTACGACTATATTAATGTTTAGCAAAAAAGATTTATTGTATGCAGGTTTGGATTTTAATATTCCAATGCATTTAAAACGAAAAGTATATCCTACCAATTTAATAGCTTTATTACTTACTTTTTGTGTAGCCTTGCCATTTACCATTATTTCATATATATACTTTAGACCACTCGCTATTTTTCCATTTATAGGAATGATATTGTGTTTCTCAACAATTTACCTCAATCAAAAAGGTGCTTTTTATTATTCGAGATTTATAATATCCATTTTTCCAATATCTATTGGAGCTATTTTTAATGCTTATTTGAGCAAAACTGGAGAACAACCCATTCCATCAATTTATTTAATTGAACTAGGTTGTTCAATAATTCCTTTTGTAATATTTGATTTATCTGAAAAAGTTTACTTGATCGTACTTTCATTGATTAGTGTTATATTAATTTTAACTTTTCCTATAACAAACGACTGGTTAGAAATGAATTTAGATGCAAATATTATAAGAACTGGTTGGCTTTCTAATGTTGCAAACCTTTTAGCTTTAAGCTGTACATTTGCTTGCGTTTATGGTTATGTGATTTTGAGTAAAGAAACTGAAAATGAAACATTGAAACTATTATTAGATTCAAAAGAGAAAAATAATAAACTTGAATCGATACAAGATGAGTTACAAAAAAGTATTCACAAAAATGAGCTTTCTCAAATTGAAGATAAAAAAAGAAACTGGATAATTGATGGAATCAATAAGTTATATGAAATAGTTCGAGCAAATAATCTTGAAACTCAAATGAAATATGATTATTTAATTTCGTTTATAGTTAAATACATAAATGCAAACCAAGGAGGATTTTACATTTCTACTATAAATCAAAATGATTTAGAAATGATAAAACTCGTTTCTTGTTATGCTTATAATAGAAAAAAACACATAAATCAAGAATTTCTTCCTCAAGAATCCGGTCTTTTAGGTCAAACTTATTTAGAAAAAGAATACATCTACTTAATAGATATTCCAAAAGATTACATTCGAATTACTTCAGGACTAGGAGACGCTAACCCTAGGTCATTAATTATTTTACCGCTTTTGATTAATAACCACGTTGAAGGATTATTTGAGATTGCGTCTTTTAATACTTCTTTTGAAAAACATGAAATAGACTTTTTATTAAAAGCAAGTGAAGTAACAGCCTTGTTTGTACAAAATAATAAAATAACGGAGAAAACTAATTTTTTGCTTGAGAATTCTCAACAACAAAGCGAAGATCTAAGAGCGCAAGAAGAGGAAATGCGCCAAAATTTAGAAGAACTATCCGCTATTCAGGATGAAATGAAAGCTAAAGAAAATGTTTTATTAAGCAAAAATCAAGCTATTAATCTTACATTAGCTCAAATACAATTCGATACAAATGGGAATATTTTAAATGCAAATGAATTATTTTTAAAAACTTTCAAGTACAAATTAGAAGATATTCAAAATAAACATCACAGCATTTTTTTAGACAATGAATATAAGTTATCTAATGACTATAAAATATTTTGGGAAAACTTAAACAATGGAATTCCTCAAACAGGAGAATTTAAAAGAATGGATAGATTGGGTGAAAGTGTTTGGCTTAGTGCAACTTACACGCCAATATTAAACGAGCAAAATATTGTAGAAAAAATATTAAAACTTGCGATTGATATAACTGAAAATAAAAAAGCCACCTCTGAGTTTGAAGCTCAAATACTAGCAATAACAAAATCAAATGCAATAATTGAATTTGATGGAAAAGGTGAAATTTTGACAGCAAACAGTAATTTCTTAAAAATGATGGGGTATGAACTTCATGAAATAAAAGGAATACATCACAAAATATTTGTAAATGAGGATATTACTACTTCTAAAGAATACAACGAATTCTGGATGAAATTAAATAATGGAGAGTTTATAGAAGGTGAATTTTCAAGAATCGGTAAAAATCAAAAACAAGTTCTTATGAGAGGAAGCTACAATCCCATTTTAAATGACAAAGGAGATGTTACTAAGATTATAAAGTATGCCTTAGATATTACCAAAGAAAAAATAGTTTAACAAAATACGTAATCTTACCTCTATTGATTTAAAGTTTAATTCTTTTAGCAACTTTTTTTCCACAAAAATTAATTTTTTTTTTACTTTGTTAATTCAAGTACGACTTAAAACATTGAACTATGAAATATACCCTAAATTAAGGGTTTATTTCATAGTTATCTTGACTTTAAAGTATTGAGCTTATTTTTTTATTCGGTATTAATAGTAAAAAAAATTGAAACATTAATCGGCTCTAAATTATATAATTAAGAAAATAGATTGTTTTTAAAAATTTGTTTACTTAATTTTTAAAAACAATAAAAATAAAAAATTAGAATAAAAAATAATCATACACATAAAAAAAAGCCCTTTCAATGATTTGAAAGGGCTTTTTAAGACTTGTAGCGGGAGCACGACTCGAACGTGCGACCTTTGGGTTATGAGCCCAACGAGCTACCAACTGCTCCATCCCGCGATTTAGAAGTGCAAAGGTAGTATTAATTTAATTAAATTCAATACTTTTGTGAAAAAAAATATCTTTGGAAGAAAATAAATTATTCAAATCGGGTTTTGTCAGTATCGTGGGTATGCCCAATATGGGAAAATCTACCTTAATGAATGCCATGGTGGGCGAAAGGCTTAGCATTGTAACCTCAAAAGCACAAACGACTAGGCATAGAATTATGGGAATTATTTCTGGAAATGATTTTCAAATTGTCTATTCTGATACACCAGGCTTGCTAGAACCAGCGTATGAGTTGCAAAAAAATATGATGGGATTTGTAAATGCTTCCCTTGAAGATGCAGATATAATATTGTATGTAGTAGATGTATTTCAAAAACCCGAGATTGCTCCTTGGATAGAAAGCATCAAAAAAAGAGAAAAGCCGATTATCATTGTAATCAATAAAATTGATATCGCTACCCAAGATATTTTGGTTTTGGAGCAAGAATGGAAGCTAATACTTGGTACGCCTCATTGTATAAGCCTTTCTGCACTTACAAAAGAAAAAACGGGAGATTTATTTGATTTGGTACTTGGGAATTTGCCCTTTCACCCCCCGTATTTTGATAATGAGCAACTTACAGATAAGCCAGAGCGTTTTTTTGCTGCTGAGTTTGTAAGAGAAGCGATATTTGTGCAATACAAAAAAGAAATTCCTTATTGTTGTGAGGTAGTGGTAACTGAATATAAAGAAAAAGAAGGCATTACAGTGATCAAAGCCTTGATTTATGTAGAAAGAGAATCTCAAAAAGGAATTGTAATTGGTACGGCAGGGGCGGAAATAAAAAAATTGGGAATAGAATCTAGGAAATCTTTAGAAGAATTTATCGGAAATAAGGTTTTTTTGGAATTATCGGTAAAAGTGGAACAAAACTGGCGAAAAATGCAAAATTCGCTACAAAAATTTGGATATAAAAATAAATAATGGGCAACACAGTAGCTATAGTAGGAAGACCCAATGTGGGCAAATCAACATTGTTTAATCGTTTGGTGGGAGAGAGGCAGGCCATAATGGACAATACCAGCGGAGTAACCCGAGATAGGCAATATGGCAAATCTTTTTGGCAAGAAATCTATTTTGATTTGATTGATACAGGTGGTTATGTAGTAGGTTCTGAGGATATTTTTGAAGAAGCTATACGCAAACAAGTCAATTTGGCAATGGAAGAAGCTGATGTGATTTTGTTCATGGTCGATGTAAATGTAGGCATTCATGGTTTGGATGAAGAGTTTGCCAATTTATTGAGAGATGTACAAAAACCCATCATCATAGTAGCCAACAAATCTGATACATTTAAAAAAGGCAATGATTATGTGGAATTTTATGGACTAGGTTTAGATGCCAAAATTTTTCCAGTTTCTTCTCAGTCTGGTTCAGGAACGGGAGATTTGTTGGAAGAAGTGGTAACTCATTTTGAAACCCAAGGCATAGAAGATCAATACAAAGGCTTGCCCAGAATAGCAATTGTAGGCAGACCAAATGTAGGGAAATCTTCATTGCTTAATGCATTGTTGGGTGTAGAAAGAAGCATTGTAACCGATTTGGCAGGCACAACCCGAGATTCAATAGATAGTTTGTATAATTTATATGACAAAAAATTTATTCTCACTGATACCGCAGGGATAAGAAAAAAAGCCAAAATTAATGAAGATATAGAGTTTTACTCCATACTTCGTTCTACTAGGGCTATAGAAAAATCAGATGTTTGTATCGTTATGTTTGATGCTTCAAAAGGCATCGAATCGCAAGATATGCATATTTTAGGTTTGGTAGCACAGCAAAAGAAGGGATTAATTGTGTTGGTAAATAAATGGGATTTGGTAGAAAAAGAGACCCTGACTTCCAAAAAATTTGAAGATACGCTTAGGGAAAGAATGGCTCCAATAGATTATTTTCCTATTATTTTCACTTCTGTAACGACAAAACAGCGTATTTTTAAATCTATTGAAATAGCAATTGAAGTTTTTGCGAATAAAACGAAAAAGATTTCGACTTCTAAACTGAATGAAATTTTGCTTAAAGATATTCAGAAGTTTCCACCTCCTTCGCATGAAGGT
>JAAFJZ010000107.1 GCA_013298205.1 Cytophagales bacterium | reverse complement strand
GAACTAATCGCGCTGATATTTTGTCTAGCTTAGTGTGTCCTGTCATGTATGTGATAGGCAAAGAAGACCAAGCGATTAATTTGGAAACTTCTATAGCCCAGTGTAGTTTAGCTAAAAGATCTTATACCCTTTTTCTAGGCGAAACGGCTCACATGGGTATGCTGGAAGCAGAAAAAGAATGCAGATCCTTTTTTAAATATTTCGTAAACGAATGCACAAATAATTAATAAATGGCAAAACACCCAATTTATCAAGAATTAGAAAAACGTATCCTTATCCTTGATGGAGCTATGGGTACGATGATTCAAAGATATGGATTAGAAGAAAAAGATTTCAGGAACGAAGCCCTCAAAAATCATTCTCATCCGCTACAAGGCAATAATGATTTACTCTCAATTACGCGCCCAGATGTAATTTCTGCTATTCATGCTAAATATTTGGAAGCTGGGGCAGACATTATCGAAACCAATACCTTTAGTGGAACGACTATCGCCCAAGCCGATTACAAATTGGAACATATTATTTATGAACTTAATTTTGAGTCTGCTAGATTGGCAAAAGAACAAGCTGTTTTATTCACAAAAGCCAATCCCAACAAACCTAGATTTGTGGCAGGAGCCCTAGGTCCAACAAACCGTACCGCTTCTATTTCACCTAATGTAAATGACCCTGGTTATAGAGCCGTAACTTTCGACCAATTGGTGCAAGCTTATAAAGAGCAAACCAAAGCCTTGGTAGAAGGTGGTGTAGATGTGCTCTTGGTTGAAACTGTTTTTGATACCCTAAATGCCAAAGCATCTCTTTTTGCTATCATGGATTATTTGGAAGAGGCTGGCAAAGAAGTGCCAATAATGATTTCTGGTACGATTACCGATGCCAGTGGTCGCACACTTTCTGGGCAGACGACTGAGGCCTTTATGATTTCAGTTTCCCACGTTCCTTTACTTAGTATTGGGTTGAATTGCGCTTTAGGCGCTTCTGCATTAAGACCCTATTTGCAAGTTTTGGCTCAAAATTCTCCCTTCTTTGTTAGCGCATATCCCAATGCAGGCTTGCCAAATGAATTTGGACAATATGATGAAACCCCTGAAATGATGGGCGCACAGGTAGAAGTATTTCTTCAAGAAAAACTAGTGAATATTTTGGGAGGATGCTGCGGAACTACTCCAGAACACATCAAAGAAATGGCAAGACTTGCAGAAAAATATAGTGCAAGAAAAATAGAACAAAAATCAGAATACGTTTATCACTCCACATTGATTTCATAATACATGACGCAAATTCCTTTTTTGCAACTTTCAGGTTTAGAGTCTCTTATCGTATCTGATACCGTTAATTTTATCAATATAGGCGAAAGAACCAATGTAACGGGTTCGGCTATGTTTTTGAAATTAATCAAGGAAGATAAGTTTGAAGAAGCCCTTTCGGTAGCCATGAACCAAGTGAGAGGTGGTGCCCAAGTGATAGATATAAATATGGATGAAGGTATGCTTGATGGAAAAGCTGCCATGGTCAAATTTTTAAATTTAATCGCTTCCGAACCCGAAATTTCTCGTGTTCCTATTATGATAGATTCTTCAAAATGGGAAATCATTGAAGAAGGCTTGAAATGCGTGCAAGGCAAAAGCATCGTAAATTCCATCAGCTTAAAAGTAGGAGAGGAGGAGTTCGTTCGCCAAGCCAAACTCATTAAAAAGTATGGAGCAGCTACAGTGGTAATGGCTTTTGATGAAATAGGTCAAGCAGATAATCTTCAAAGAAGAATAGAAATAGCAGACCGTTCATATAGAATTTTAGTAAATGAGGCTAAATTCTCACCTCAAGATATTATTTTTGATTTGAATATTTTCCCTGTGGCTACAGGAATAGAAGAACATAGAAGAAATGCCTTAGACTTTTTTGAAGGTTGCAAATGGGTGAGAGAAAATCTTCCTGGTGCGCACGTAAGTGGAGGGGTGAGCAATGTTTCTTTTTCTTTTAGGGGAAACAACAAAGTAAGAGAGGCAATGCATACGGCTTTTTTATACCATGGCATCAAACATAAAATGGATATGGGTATCGTAAATCCTGCTATGTTAGAGGTTTATGATGACATTCCCAAAGATTTACTTGAAAGGGTAGAAGACGTTTTGCTTGATAGGAGAGACGATGCAACTGAGCGTTTGTTGGAGTTTGCTGAAACCGTAAAAGGTGCAGGAAAAGTAGAAGTAAAAAATGAAGAATGGCGCAAGGGGACTGTGGAGGAGCGATTGAGTCATGCTTTGGTAAAAGGTTTGATAGAGTATATTGATGTAGATACAGAAGAAGCGAGAAATAAATATGATAAGCCACTTCATGTAATTGAAGGCCCTTTGATGGCAGGCATGAATACCGTTGGGGATTTGTTTGGTGAAGGGAAAATGTTTTTGCCCCAAGTGGTGAAAAGTGCAAGGGTAATGAAAAAAGCCGTGGCTTATTTATTACCCTATTTGGAAGAAGAGAAAAAAAGAACAGGTGATACCGCCAAAAATGCTGGCAAAATTTTGTTAGCCACAGTAAAAGGAGATGTACATGATATAGGAAAAAATATTGTAGGTGTAGTTTTGGCATGCAATAATTTTGAGATTATTGACATGGGTGTGATGATACCTTGCGACAAAATACTAGAAAAAGCCAAAGAAGTTGGGGCAGACATTATCGGATTAAGCGGCTTGATTACGCCTTCTTTAGATGAAATGGTGTATGTAGCCAAAGAAATGGAAAGGCAAAATTTTACTATTCCCTTGCTTATAGGTGGTGCTACAACTTCACGTGTGCATACGGCTGTAAAAATAGACCCATGCTATTCAGGGGCTGTAATTCATGTTTTGGATGCTTCCAAAAGTGTGCCTGTGGCTTCGAGTTTGTTAAGTCCTGATCATGATCAAAAACAAGGTTTTTTCAAAAAGACCAAGGATGATTATGAGAAATTTAGGGAAGAATACAAAAATAGAAAAGAGGACAAGAATTACCTCACCCACGCACAAGCTTGTGAGAATAAGTTAAAATTAGATTGGAATTCTTTTTTACCTGCTAAACCTAAAAAATTAGGGATTACAGTTTTAGAAAACTATGATTTGAATTTATTGCGCCCTTTAATAGACTGGACTCCATTTTTTCAAACATGGATGCTTCAAGGCAAATACCCAAAAATATTAGATAACCCTATTATTGGTACAGAAGCCAAAAAGCTTTTTGTAGATGCCAATCTAATGTTGGATAAAATTATAGCAGAAAAATGGATTAAGGCAAATGGCATAATTGGCTTATTTCCAGCTAATTCAGTAGATGATGATACTGTAGAAATTTATAATACAGAAACGAATCTAGTAATTGAAAAATTTCATTTTCTCAGACAACAGGGTTTAAAAGGAAGTGGAATTCCCAATATTTCTTTGGCTGATTTCATTGCACCTAAGGAAAGTAAAAAAGTGGATTACCTAGGTTTTTTCGTCTCTACAGCAGGATTGGGAATTGAAAAATATGTAGAGCAGTTTGAAAAAGACCATGACGACTACCAATCTATCATGCTAAAAGCCTTGGCAGATAGATTGGCGGAAGCTTTTGCTGAGAAATTGCATCAAGAAACGAGAACAAACTATTGGGGATATGCTGCAAGCGAAGTATTTACAAATGAAGAACTAATAAGTGAAAATTACCAAGGAATAAGGCCAGCACCAGGCTATCCTGCTTGCCCAGATCATACCGAAAAACCTGCTTTATTTATGCTTTTAGCTGCCCAAAAACACACAGGAGTAGAACTTACTGAATCAAATGCTATGTATCCAGCTTCTTCCGTTAGTGGATTTTATTTTTCACATCCCGATTCAAAATATTTCGGATTAGGCAAAATAGGAAAAGACCAAGCTGTAAAATATGCGGAAAGAAAACAAATGCCTTTGGAATTTATCGAGAAATGGCTAAGCCCAAATTTGAATTATGATGTGTAAATTTTGATTGCTTATTATTATTTTTTGATTTAATTTGTATTCAAATTAACAAATATATTATTTATTTTAAGTAAAAAATGACTCATAAAATTATAGAATTACCTAAATTTTTTGATGATAGAGGTAATTTATCTTTTTTAGAAAGTAATGTTCATATTCCATTTAAGATTAAAAGATCATATTTAATTTATGATGTTCCAGGTGGAGAATCAAGAGGTGGTCATGCATTTAAAGAACAACAAGAATTCATAATTGCAATATCAGGTAGTTTTGATTTAATTATAAATGATGGAAATAAAGACATTAAATATTCGTTAAATCGTTCTTATTATGGAGTTTATGTGCCAAATATGTTATGGAGACATTTAGAAAATTTTTCAACTAATT
Source organism: Cytophagales bacterium (assembly GCA_013298205.1). Classification (GTDB taxonomy): domain Bacteria; phylum Bacteroidota; class Bacteroidia; order Cytophagales; family UBA9547; genus JAAFJZ01. Next base: position 3,399 of record JAAFJZ010000107.1, on the reverse strand, counting down.
CACTTTGTTTAGTAGTAGCCTCAACTTATTATGATGCAAACGATTATATTGTAGATTTTGACTTATTTAAAAATATTGTTACATGAAAAAATCAACTGTTTATGATTGCAGCATTATTCAACTACCAAAGATTTATTTTAGGGAAGGAAATATTACACCTATTGAAGGTAAAATTAATATACCTTTTGAGTTAGAAAGAATTTTTTATTTATATGATATTCCAGGTGGCGAATCTCGTGGAGCTCACTCACATAAAGAATGTCAACAATTTTTGATAGCAGCAAGCGGAAGTTTTGACGTAACTTTAGATGATGGTATTAATAAACGAATAGTTACTTTAAATCGTCCTTTTTTTGGATTACATCTTTTACCAGGTATTTGGGCTAGTGAATTAAATTTCTCTTCGGGATCTATTTGTTTAGTTTATGCATCACAGAAATACAATTTAAAAGATTATATCACAGATTATTCAGAATATTTAAACTATAAAAGATCAATTTAATTTTTTAATAAAATTCATAATTAGAGTTTATAATTCAAAATTTTAATTTTTATCTAGTAAAATTAAAACACTTAAATGATTAAATTTCTTGACTTACATAAGATTAATCTCAGGTATAAGAGTGATTTTTTAAATGCTATGAATCAATTAGTTGATTCAGGGATATATGTTTTAGGCAAAGAAGTTGAAAAATTCGAAACCGAATTCTCAAATTTTTGTGGTAGCAAATATTGTGTTGGAGTTGCTAATGGCTTAGAAGCGTTGATTTTAATTCTAGAAGCCTATAAAGAAATTGGAATTTTTAAACTCAAAGATGAAATAATTGTACCAGCTAATACATATATAGCTACTATTTTGAGCATTACCAAAGCCGGATTTACACCAATTTTAGTTGAGCCAGATGAGAATACATTTAATTTAGATCCAAATAACATTGTTAAATTAATTACAAACAAAACAAAAGCAATCTTAGCTGTACATCTTTATGGTCAAGTTTGTGATTTGGATTCAATAAAAATAATTGCTCAAAAATATAACTTAAAGATAATTGAAGATTCAGCACAAGCACATGGCGCAATGCACAAAGATTTAAGAGCTGGTAATTTGGGAGATGCAGCAGGGTTTAGCTTTTACCCTTCTAAAAACTTAGGGGCATTAGGTGATGGAGGTGCTATTACAACAAACGATGAAATGCTAGCTACAACTTTAAAAATTCTTAGAAATTATGGCTCAAATCAAAAATACCATAATTTATTTAAAGGAAATAATAGCAGATTAGATGAAATACAGGCTTCAATTTTAAGTATAAAACTTAAAAACTTAGATTCAGAAAATATTGAAAGAATTAAAATTGCTACTTTTTATCTTAATAACATAAGAAATGAGTACATTATTTTACCTAAAGTTTTTGAATTTGGTCTGCATGTTTGGCATTTATTTGTTGTAAAAGTTTCGAATAGAAAAAAGTTTCAAGATTATCTTTATTTTAATAAAATTGAGACTCTTATTCATTATCCAATACCTCCACACCAGCAAGTGGCTTATCAAGAGTTGGCTTTTTTAAAATTACCTATTACTGAAAAATTACATGATTCAGTAATTAGTTTACCCATAAGTCCAGTTATGGAAATGAGTGATGTAATTGAAGTAGTAAGAGTAGTAAATGATTATAAAGGATAAAATTTGAAATTTTTTCCTTTATAAATACTAAATACCATATGACTAATTTTAAAAATCAAAAAACATAATATACTCAAATTAAGCAACTTAAAGCTGATAAAAGCACAATTTTGGCTAAAAATGTTTACCTAAATTTCAATATAAGATTTAAAGGAAATTTAATAAATTAAGAAGACAAAATGCTTAATATTTGTATTAATTTAAAATATAAAATCTCTGTCATCCGATTAAAGTGTAAATATGTGGCAGGATTAAGCGTTAATCTGTAAACTTTTTTATGACGAGACATACTACTCTATTTACTTTTTCTTTTGGGATTAAAGAAAATATTTGACAGATGACAGGTTGTCCCGAAAATTTATTATTTTGCATCACATTTGAGTTTTAATGTGTGGTAACTGCAAAATTCAATTAAAAAAGCGGATGTAAAGAAATTTACTCCGCTTTTTTAAAAAATAGTACTTTTCTAATAGGTGAAAAATAGACGAAATTTTAATCGGATGGCAGCGATTGCAAATAAACTATATTTTTCTTATCTCACCACAAATTTCTTGGTGATTTTCAAACCTTCTTTAGAAAAATAACAATTACACCCCAGATGAATAGCTGCTTTTATTAAACTGTTCTATTAATACCAAAACTAGTTTCATTTTTCAAGCAATTTTTTTCATCTTTTATGATTTATAAAACTAAGCTTACTTTTTGTTTAAAGACATTTTTGAAATTAAATTGAGGGAATAAATTGGGAATTTTATTCAAAAGCTCCTGACATTTCTTCTATTTCTGCCCTTTTTAAGTCTATTTGTTTGGCTTCAATTTGCCAATCTTGTATTGCAAGTTTCACTTGTTGGGCCATTGATTTAGCTTGCGCAAGTTTAAGGTCAAAATATGGCGCAACCTCCATTGCGAGGTTTGGGTCTAAACTGTTATCGTTTTCAGAAATGTTGAGGCTCAGTGAATTTCCATTTGCCACAGGATTGAGGTCATATACAGGCGAAAGTTCCCAGCCTTCTTTGCTCAATATAAATCCATGGTTTCGCAAATGATCATCTGTATTTTTTATACAAATATTAAACACCATTCGCTTCCAAAGTTGTGCCAAATCTGCTTGAGGTTTTGCTCCATAGCGTTGAATAAACTCTACTAAATGCAAGTAACTAGCTCCTTCTTGCCCATCTTCAAAACCCAAAAGTGACATAGCAGAAGAAAAATGAATGCGCTTTCCAAACTTTCTATCGAAGCGTTTAATCAAAAGCGTATGGTTATCACTATTCAATTTCATTATTTGCGTTTCTTCTGTTTGAATGCCTGCTTTTTGAGCCAGATTATGGGCCAACTTTTCCCAAGCTCCCATGTTTTGCGTGTCATTTTTGGCAGGAAATTTTGCAATCCACAAATTCCCCATTTCGTCTATCATATTGGCCTTGGGTCTTGCTCCACCTAATGATGAGCCGGGAGCTAAAAGCATATTAAGCCATTGATTGTTTGATGTTTCGAGTTCTTTTTCTAATTGCATACTGGCAAATTCCAATTCCCTTAATCGGGTAAAAGGCGGAGCAGACATGGCACTGTCATTATTTTGAAAAACTTCATCCACGTTTGTTTTGAAACGCAATCCACCCATACGAAAACTATCGTGCACACCCAATAAATAATCAGAATCTAACAAGGTCTTTATTTTACGGTTTTCTTGTTTTGCCAAGAGTGCTTCACGCCTT
>JAAFJZ010000105.1 GCA_013298205.1 Cytophagales bacterium | reverse complement strand
GGCGTATGCGTGTGATGTTGGCGAAAATACTTTTGGCAAAACCTTCTCTTCTATTATTAGATGAGCCTACCAATCACTTGGATTTGCCATCTATACTCTGGCTTGAAGAATATATTTACAATTACCCAGGAGCAGTGGTTATCGTTTCGCATGATCGCTGGTTTTTAGATAATTGCATAGAAACTACGGTGGAAGTTGCGCAGCAAAAACTTAATATCTATGCTGGAAACTATTCGTTTTTTGTAGAAGAAAAGCAATTGAGAAACGAAATTCAAAAAGGGGCTTTTGAAAACCAACAAGCCAAAATACGTCAAACTGAAAAATTTATTTCACGATTTAAAGCCAAAGCTTCAAAAGCAAGACAAGTACAATCTAGGGTGAAATCGCTCGAAAAACTAGATATGATAGACGATGTTTTGGAAGAAAGCGTGAGAATGGGCTTCAAATTCAGGTTCAAAACCCAACCAGGAAGGGTAATTTTGAATTTGGAAAATGTATCTAAATCGTATGGAACATTAGATATTTTGGCAAATACGGAGTCAAAAATAGAAAGAGGAGATAAAATAGCGCTTATTGGTGCAAACGGTAAAGGCAAATCAACTTTATTGAGAATTATTTCGGGTACAGAATCATTAACTACAGGCGAACGCACGGAAGGGCACAATGTCGTTCCTTCATTTTTTGCGCAACATCAATTGGAGGCTTTGAATTTAGAAAATTCATTGCTAGATGAACTCAAACAAGCAGGAAGCGACAAAAATGAAATGGAATTGCGTACCGTTTTGGGTTGCTTTTTGTTTAGCAATGAAGATGTGTTTAAGAAAATAAAAATTCTTTCTGGAGGTGAGAAATCTAGGGTCGCTTTGGCTAAAACCTTAATTTCACAAGCCAATTTCTTACTTTTGGATGAGCCTACCAACCACTTAGACATTCAATCGGTAAATCTTTTGATACAAGCTTTGGATCAATATGAAGGTAGCTTTGTAACTGTTTCCCATGATAGACACTTTGTTTCTTGTGTAGCCAATAAGATTTGGTATATTGAAGATTTACAAATCAAAGAATTTCCGGGCAATTATTATGAATATGAAATTTGGAAAGAAGAAAAAGAAAAATTAGCCAGTACACAACCCAAAGTTCAGGTAAAACCTAAAGAAGTAGAGAAAAAAGTAGAAGTCAAAAAAGAAGTTAAAGCAGATTCGGGACAAATAGCCGCAAAGAAAATCACGCAATTAGAAACGGAAATAGCCAATTTAGAAAGCAAAAGGGAGAAAATTCACCAAGAACTAGCTAAAAAAGAAATTTATTCAAACCCTTCATTACTAGCTCAAAACACCCAAGAACTTAAAACAACGGAAGAGAAAATAAAAATATTTCAAGAGGAATGGGAAAATCTTTACGCTTCCATTTAGGCTAATCTTTGGTAATGATGCGCATTAAATTAAGCTCTTATTTTGTATTATTTTTTTTAACGTTTGCTTGTAATAAAAAAAGCATTGAAAACTTGAAAATTTTCCGCTATAACCAAGCAGAAGGAATCAGCTCACTTGACCCAGCCTTTGCGAGAAACCAAGGCAATATTTGGGGTGTAAGTCAAATATTTAATGGCTTAGTAGAGCTAGATGAACATCTAAAAATAAATGCTTGTATTGCTAAAAGCTGGAAAATTAACACGAAAGGAACTCAGTATATTTTTAATTTAAGAAAAGATGTTTTTTTTCATACCGATTCATGTTTTGGACCAACCTTAACAAAAAAAGTAGTAGCTCAAGACTTTGTTTATTCATTTAAACGTATAATTGATAAAAAAACGCTAAGTACAGGAGCATGGATTTTTAACAATAAATTAAAGAAAGAAAATGATTCCACATTTTCAGATTCTTGCTTTTTTGCACTAAATGATAGCACTTTAATAATAAATCTAGCCAGACCTTTTCCAGCTTTTTTAGAACTTTTGAGTATGCCATATGCATCTGTGGTTCCTAAAGAAGCAATTGAAAAATACAAAAAAGAGTTTAGAATACACCCTGTAGGCACTGGGGCGTTTCAAATTCAAGTCTGGGACGAAAACACTTCATTAATATTGAAAAAAAATACAACCTATTGGAAATCAGATACATTAAATCAAAAATTACCCTATTTAGATGCCATTCAAATTAGTTTTGTAAAAGACAAAAACCTTGCCTTCCTTGATTTCGAAAAAGGAAATTTAGACTTACTTTCAGGAATTGATGAAAGTTCAAGAGATTTATTGCTTAACCAAAACGGGGTTTTAAAAAATGAATATACTAAGAAATATAATTTACAAAAACTTCCTTATCTTAACACAGAATACATTGGCATTCTGATAGATAGTTCCTTTTATGAAGACAAAAAGCATCCTTTGTTAAACCTAAACTTTAGAAAAGCATTGAACTATGCTATAAATAGAAAGGAACTAATTATGTATTTAAGAAATCATGTCGGAATACCTGGCACGCAAGGAATAATTCCTCCTTCTTTGCAAGATTTTTCATCTTCTGAGCTCAAAGGATATGATTATAATGCAGAACTTACCCAAATATACTTGCGTAAATCAGGCTATAAATCTGGCAAAGAAAAACCTATAAAACTTTATACTACATCATTTTACATGGAGCTTTCCGAATATTTGCAAAAAGAATGGAATAGAGCAGGGATAGCAATTACAATTGAACTAAATCCATCTTCTACTCATTTGGATTTGGTTACAAAAGGCAAAGCATCCTTTTTTAGAGGCTCATGGCTTGGGGATTATGCAGATGGAGAAAACTATTTGTCCCTTTTGTATAGCGCAAATTTTTCCCCAATTGGCCCTAATCGCACACATTTTAAAAATGAAAAATTTGATCTACTTTATAAGCAAGCCATGCAAGAAACCGATCCTAAAAAAAGAAGAAATCTTTACCTACAAATGGAAAAGCTATTTTTAGAATCTGCTCCGATGATTATACTTTATTACGATGAAATAATGAGATTAATGCAAAAAAACATTTCAGGCCTCCAAGCCGATGCCATGAATAGCTTACGTTTGGAATACGTAAATAAAATTCAATAGCATTAAATATTTCTCACCACCCCTTTGCTATTTTCAAAACAACATTATAAAGCAAATCAATATTTGGGCGTAACCCTATCGGGTCGGGCTATCGCTACAAGTCCTCGTTCGTTCCTCACTGTGGGCTTTTCGCTCTATCCCTAACGCTTAACACACAATAAAATTAAAATTAATTGTAGATTTAATTTTTGAAACGAATCCTTAATTGTACCTTTTAAATCTATAAAACAGTTTTGGGAATGTTTTATTTACCTAGTCCATGATTTTAACCATGGAACAAAAACCGCAACTCCAAATGAATCTGCGGTTTTAACCATTTTTAATTTAGGGTATCTCTAAAAACTCAATTTCTGATATTTTTTTATCATTTTGGGAAGCAGAAATGAGGTTTTTAAAATAAAATATAGCGTTTTAGAGATACCCTTTAGATGTTTTGAATTAGAGCATTGAAATGGTTTTGGGAATCAACGCATTTTTTTCTTTTTCCCACGGTTAAAACCGTGAGCTATGTTAAAACCGTGGGCTAGGGTTTGTAAATTTCAATTTCAAATTACCCATAATTTATCCAAAAAGCTATTTCTGAACCTAACTAGAAAAAAAATCATTTTTTTTAGCAAGTCTTTTTTAATTTTCTTGCAAATACATTACTAATACGTATCTTTCGACTCTATAAAATAAAGATATGAATATACACGAATATCAAGGGAAAGAAATTCTTAAAAAATACAACGTCAAAATAGGCGAAGGTATTTATGCAGACACTCCAGAAGGAGCTGTAGAAGCTGCAAAAAAATTATCTGAAACTACTGGCACTAAAGTTTGGATTGTAAAAGCACAAATCCATGCAGGCGGTAGAGGTAAGGGTAAAGTAATCGGTACAGAAGTTAGGGGCGTTATGGTCGCTAAAACTTTAGACGAAGTAAGAGAAAAATCTAAAGCACTTTTAGGAGGCACTTTGGTGACTATACAAACTGGCGAACAAGGAAAAGTTGTCAACAAACTTTTAATAGCTGCCGATGTTTATTATCCAGGCGAAACCCAACCTAAAGAATTGTATGTAAGTATTTTATTAGACCGAGGAACTGGGCAAAATGTAATCATAGCCAGCACAGAAGGTGGAATGGATATTGAGGAAGTAGCTCATAGTACGCCTGAAAAAATTACAAAAGAATTTATTGACCCACTTATAGGTTTTCAAGGCTTTCAAGCAAGGAAAATTGCTTTTGGTCTTGGTCTTACGGGTCCAGCATTTAAAGATTTCGTGGTTTTTATTACCAATCTTTACAAAGCGTATATAGGAGCAGACGCTTCTATGATAGAAATTAACCCCGTATTAAAAACATCTGATGGTCAAATTTTGGCTGTAGATGCTAAAATCAGTTTAGACGACAACGCATTATATCGTCATCCCGATTTGGCAGCTTACAGAGATATTACTGAGGAAGATCCTTTGGAAGTAGAAGCGGGCGAAAATAACCTAAATTATGTAAAACTTGACGGAAACGTAGGTTGCATGGTAAATGGAGCAGGTTTGGCTATGGCTACAATGGATGTAATCAAACTTTCTGGCGGTGAACCGGCAAACTTTCTTGATGTAGGGGGTGGGGCAAACGCAAAAACAGTGGAAGCCGGTTTCAGAATTATACTCAAAGACCCAAATGTAAAAGCCATTTTGATTAATATATTCGGAGGCATTGTTCGTTGCGATAGAGTAGCCAATGGAGTTGTAGAAGCTTACAAAGCTATCGGAGATATAAAAGTACCTATCATTGTAAGATTACAAGGTACTAATGCCGAAGAAGGAGCAAAAATTATTAACGAATCTGGTTTAAAAGTAAGTTCAGCTGTTTTGTTAAAAGATGCCGCAGCTTTAGTTAAAAAAGTAATCGGATAAATTTAAATTCATTTTTTCAAAAAAAGGCTTATTCATAAACGAATAAGCCTTTTTGGTTTTCACTATTTATAGATATTAACTACGCTAATTTGTAATCGAGAAGAACTCAACTTATACTAATATTTTTATTGTTCAAATATAAATTAAACTTAATCCATTTATTTGATGAAAAGCAATCAAAGTGCGAATTCTTTCACTAGCTGTGTTTTAAATTTTAACTAAAAAACTGATTATGTTTATCATTTCGATTATTTCTATATTTTTTATTTTCTTGGGTTTATATTTTATCTATTTTTCTTTATTTAAGTCTAAAAAAGATAAAAAAGCAAGTATACTATCTCAAGTAGTTGGATGTATTTTTTCAATAACTTCTCTAATTATAGGAATCTTTGGCACCTATTATACATTGATTTATAAAACAGAACCTATTGTTAATAAAGAATTTGAAGCAAGTATTGTCAAATGGTACGATGCCAATAAAGATGGGGAAATACAGGTTTACAAAGAATCAGATGTAGTCCATTGTGATAGTTTGAGCAATTGTCGAAGCTACAATAGATGCGGTCTTTTTAATGATGCAGATCAAAACAAAGATTCCATAACAACTTTAAAAGAACTTATTTTAATTATTTCAACTTTTGATCAAGATAAAAACAATAAAATTGATTCAGATGAAAGTAAATTGTTTGAAAAAGAATATCATACACAAATGTCCAAAAATGCTTTTGGAAAAGAATATATAAAAAGCATGAAAATACCTTTGGTAGAATGAAAATATTTTTTTCGCAAATTTATTTTAATCTCGGATTCGATTAATTAATGCAACCACTATCTATTACTTTAATTATTTGATTGATTATTTATAACAAAATCTAATATAAAATCACATTAAAAGTATGGTTTTGATGTGATTAAGCTTCTACAAAAATCTCTTCATTTACTACTTTTACAGGATAAGTTTTGATGGTGTAATCATCTCCAGAAAGGCAAGCTCCGCTCTCCAAAGAAAATGTTTTTTTATGAAACGGACACGCAACTTTAGGCTCATCTCCTGCGCTGCCTATCATGCCTCGTGAAAGTGCCATTTGTTTTTTGTGCGGACATAAGTTTTGGGTAGCAAAAAACTGACCTCTTCTTTTGAAATTAAATATCGCAATTTGCTCCCCTTTTATCAAGGCACAAGCTCCCCCATCTTCTGGAACTTCACTTACTTGACACGCTTTTACCCATTCTACTTTGTTTGTAGTAGCCATATTATAATTTTGTTTGTTTAGTTTTTATTTGTTCACTTCTATTGCATTCCAATCTTGTGCCTTGATTTGGTCTCTCAAAGGCTCAAATTTCACTGTGCTATCTTTTTCTGGGGAGTTCACAAAGTGAGTAAATCTTTTTCTGATTTCAGGATTTTCGATTGCATCTTTCCACTCACATTTATAAGTATCTACCATAAACTGCATTTCTTTATCTAAAAGGTCGCAAATATTTAGGCTATCGTCTATGATTACAGATTTCAAGTAAGCCAAACCTCCTTCAAGTTTATTAAACCAAGTAGCTGTCCGAGTTAAAGGTTCAGCAGTTTTGATGTAAAACATGAGGAATCTATCTACATATTTTATTAAAGTATCTTCATCTAAATCAGTAGCGAAAAGCACTGCATGTTGGGGTTTTGAGCCGCCATTTCCGCAAAGAAAAAGATTATAGCCTTTTTCGGTGGCTATAATACCAAAATCTTTTGATTGCGCTTCTGCGCATTCTCTAATGCAACCCGAAACAGCAGATTTTAATTTATGTGGGGAACGCAAACCTCTGTATCTTTCTTCGATTTTGATGGCAAAACTCACAGCGTCTTGCAGTCCAAATCTACACCAAGTAGTTCCTACACAGCTTTTTACAGTTCTGAGAGACTTGCCATAGGCATGGCCACTTTCAAAACCCGCATTGATAAGCAATTCCCAAATATCGGGTAAATCGCCCACGTGCGCACCAAATAAATCTATTCTTTGTCCTCCCGTAATTTTAGTATAAAGTCCATATTTTTTGGCTACTTCACCGATTACAATAAGTTTATCTGGGGTGATTTCACCTCCTGGTATTCTGGGCACAACCGAATATGTCCCTCCTCTTTGAATATTAGCTAAAAAACGGTCGTTACTATCTTGAATAGTAGCTTGTTTTTGGATCATTTCATTCCACAAACTCGCTAAAATAGAGGCAACAGCTGGTTTGCATATTTCACAGCCATCTCCCTTTCCAAATTGATCTAAAAGTTCGTTGTAAGTTTTAATTCCGTTTATTTTGGTTAAATCATACAATTCTTGTCTGCTAAAATTAAAATGCTCGCAAAGAACAGTTTTTACATATTGACCATTGGCTTTTAAGGTTTCGTTTATAATGTCTTTTACCATAGGTGCGCATCCGCCACAGCCTGTACCTGCTTTGGTGCATTTTTTCATTGCATCGTAAGTAGTGGCTATTCCATTGGTTACGTTTTCACAAATCATTCCTTTACTTACCGATTCGCAAGAACAAATCAAGGCATCATCAGGTAAAGACATTAAGCCTTCTCCTGCTGCTTCACTTCCACCACGGCTACCTAGAATCAAATCTTCAGGATCGGGAGGAATAATCGTTTTGTTTTTTACGGTTTGCAAAAGCATATTGTATTGTTCTGCATCGCCTACCAAAATTCCACCTAAAAGATGCTTGCCATCTTCAGAAATATTTACTCTTTTATAAACTCCTTTTGCATTATCGGTAAAAGAAATCGTTTTGCATTTGGGTTCTGAAATAAATGGATCCCCAAAACTGGCTACATCTACACCAATCAATTTGAGCTTTGTGGACATATCATAAGCTTTAAACTCCTTATCTCCACCTGTTAAATTACTCGCCACCACATCTGCCATTTCATAGCCAGGAGCTACCAAACCATATATCATACCGCCATGAAGAGCGCATT
>JAAFJZ010000104.1 GCA_013298205.1 Cytophagales bacterium | reverse complement strand
AATCACTAGATCAAGAAAAGAAAAAATGAAGGGCTATATTTTATGTTAAGTTTAATAATTTACATAAATCAAATCTGCAAAAAACAATATTCAAAAAAGTAAGTTTAAATATTTATGGAAATCATAACAAAAGCAAATTACCAAACTTGGGAGCGATTTTATCGTGCTAATTTCATAAATAGCCTCACTGGATTTAAGTCTATTAACTTAATTGGTACTAAAAATCAAGATAATAAAAGTAATTTGGGTATATTTAGCAGTTTGGTTCACATTGGTTCTGATCCCGCACTGGTTGGTTACATCAACCGCCCTATTCAAGCAGCACCTCATACTTTAGCCAACATCAAAGAAACGGGTTTTTACACGATAAACCATGTTTGCCCATCTTTTATAGAAGCTGCACACCAAACCAGTGCAAAATACGATGAAGGAATAAATGAATTTGATGAAGTAGGTTTGCACGAGGAATATCTGGGAGATTGCATAGCTCCTTTTGTGAAAGAAAGCAAAATTAAGTACGCTTTACAACTCAGAGAAATTATCCCCATCACCCTCAACAACACTTTTTTGGTAATTGGTGAAATTCAAACCATAAAAATAGAGGATGATATTTTGCAAGATGATGGATTTTTACATATTGAAAAATCAAATTCTTTGGCTAGCAATGGCACTGATTCATATTATTCTACTTCATTTTTGAATAGATACAAGTATGCAAAACCTGGAATAAAACCTTTAAAATTATAAATTTTAATAAGTTTATTAAGATGGTAAATGCATGATTTTGGTTGGTTTACCATTAGAATCCACAGCTACAAAAGTGAAATTACCTTCTACTGCCATCTTTCTTTGTGTTGAATACATATCTTCTATAAAAATAGAAACTGTAATTTTTAAGCTGCTATTTCCCACATGAGTTACTTTTCCTATTAATTCTACAATGCTTCCAGCAGGTATAGGATGCCTAAACTCTGTTTTGTCTAAACCAACTGTTACAAAATGCTGCCTAGAAAAACGAGTGGCTGTGATAAAAGCTACTTCATCCATCCAAAGTAATGCTTTACCTCCATGTAAAGTGGAATAATGGTTGGTTGTTTCAGGAAAAATAAGCTGTACTTGCCTGGTTTCAAATTGGTTTATAGATTCGTTCATGGCTATAAAAAATTAAGCCCCAAACTTTTGGTTTGGGGCTTAATTGATATTTTAAATTAAATAATATTAAACTACTTCTAAAAATTTAAGTAAACCCCAAATAACAAGAACGGCTCCAATGATAGAGCAAATTATTCCAATAATTCCTAATCCAGGAATCCAAAAGCAAATTGCACCAATAACCAAAAACAAAAGACCAATCAAAACCAATTGAAGAGCTGATGGTCCGTTTGATCTTCTTTGTTGTTTTTTGATTTCTTTTTTAACCAAAGGACTTTCTAATAATTTTTGAATTTTATCTGCTTTGGTTTGATTGACAGAATTAGCCGTTTGAGTTTGAGTATTGGTATTTCCTTTTTTTAGGTTGATATTTTTAAAGTTATTAGTCTCTAAAATTTCAGTTTTAACAGAATTAGAAGCGGTAATCACTTCACTTTGAGCTGATTGTAAAGGAAGAACTGCCTCGTTAGGTATTGTAGTTTGTGTAGAAGCTGTACCTTGAGAAGGAGAGGAGTTAAATTGGTACATGTAATACTTTGGAGCATTACAAGCTACCAGCAAAAAACCTGATGCAATAAATAATGTTGAGAGAATGTTAGAGATTTTTTTCATAATAATTGGGTTTAGATTAAACTGTTAAACAAACGTAACTTAAAGCATTTAAACTTCATAATATTATTTATACTAATTTTTTATTTTCATTAATTAAGTCAAAATCATAATTTAGATAATTCGTATTTATCGTTTAATTTGTGTTTTATTAAAAAAATGACTTTGGTTTCAAATAAAATACTTTTTGCTTCTGTATTAAAGCCTCAAAATGACGTTCGCATGTATGAGAAAATGGCTAAAAGCTTGGTTAAAGATTTTAGTTGTAAAGTTTATATTTTTGGTCAAAAAAGTAATAAGCAATCCGAATATTTAAACATTATTTTTATTGGTGGCTTAGATTTTAAGAGAAGATCTTGGAAAAGAATTTTTATTAATTTTAGTTTTTTATTTACTCTTTTGAAGGTAAAACCTTTAATAGTTGTGCCTAATACCTACGAGTTATTACCTGCAACATTATTTTATAAATGGTTTTTTAAATCTGTTTTTATTTACGATGTAAGAGAAAATTATTTAATCAACATAAAATATAGTCCCTATTTGAATACATTTTTCAAAAACTTCTTTTCGTACACAGTTAGAATTTTAGAAAAAAAAGCTTTTTCAAAAGCAGACGAAATTCTTTTGGCTGAAAGAAGTTATAAAAATGAAATTCAATTTCAAGATTCCCAAAAAATTACAATCATTGAGAACAAAATGCTTCAATTTAAAATTCCTAAAATTGAAAAAGATTCTAATAAATTAGTATTTGCTCATACTGGCACACTTTCCTATCAATTTGGACTTATGAGAGCGATTCATTTCATTGATGAAATTGTAAAAGTTTTTCCAAATTCTGAATTGTTTTTAACAGGCTTTTGCCCAGTAGACGCTGATTTTAATTATCTTCAAAAATTGCTAATAACTCGTAATTATATAAAATTAATTGGTGGCGATAAATTTGTGCCACATCCCACTATCATAGAAACTTTATGTAAAGCAGATTTTGTGCTTTTACCTTACCTTTTAAATCCGAGTAACCAAAATTGTATTCCTACAAAAATGTATGAATCTTGGTACTTAAAAAAGCCAATGATTATACAAGAAAACGTTTTTTGGAATGGTTTATGTAAAGAAAATCTTTCAGCAATATTTATTGATTTTGATAATTTTGAAACTATTGAAGTTTTGAATTCAATTAAAAATCAAACATTTTATACTGAAAATGAGGATATTAGTAAATATCGCTGGGAAAATGAAGAATCTAAGTTTTTAAATGTATTTAAAAAGTATATTCATTAAGTAAGCTATTTAGTTTTAGTTTGAAATTATGAATACATTTACTATACACAATTTAAAATAATTTGAGAAATAAAATCGGCTTGATATTTGGCTCTTTTAATCCTGTGCACGAAGCGCATTTGGAATTGGCAAAATACATCTTAAAACACCAAGAAACTTACAAAATAAGTGAGATTTGGTTTGTACCTAGTCCTCAAAATCCATTTAAAGATCAAACTACACTTTGGGATTTTGATTTGAGAGTAAAAATATTGAGGCAAAGTATTGCCTTTATTCCCCACACTAAAGTTTGTGATGTAGAAGCGAGCTTGTCTCGTCCATCTTATACTTATGTTACGCTTAGGGCATTAAGAGAGAAATATGATTTTGAATTTGTGCTTTTAGGGGGCACAGATTTGCTATTAAATATGGGTAATTGGAAGAATATTGATGAAATTTTAAATTTACATCATTGGTTGCTTTTTGAAAGACCTAATTATGAAGCAAAAATATATGAGCCATTTTTAGAAGATTTACAAAAAAAAGGAGCGAATATTGAGCTTATCAAAGATTTGAAAATTAATATTTCTTCTACTGAAATAAGGAATAAACTGAAAGTTAATCATTTACTACCCCAAGACTACGAAATACAGGCCAATGAATCCAAATGAACTTGAAATTATTTTTGAAGATAATCATCTTTTAGTTATCAATAAGCCATCAGGAATCGCTGTGCAGCCTGACCCCACTGGCGACCAATCTTTGCAAGATGTTGTTAAAAGATATATTGCCATTAAATATAAAAAACCAGGAGATGTTTTTTGTGAGCCTACGCATAGAATAGACCGTCCAGTTTCGGGTTTGGTTATGTTTGCCAAAACTTCAAAAGCACTAGTTAGGGTAAATGAAATGTTTCAAAAAAAACTTATCAAGAAAACCTATTGGGCAGAAGTAAGTCCTAAGCCTGAATTAGAAGCCGCAACTTTGATTCATTTTTTGGTAAGGAATACTGTGAAAAATACGACAAACGCTTACAACAAAGAAGTAGCCAATAGCAAAAAAGCAGAATTATCCTATCAGCTTTTGGCAAGTGGGAAAACTAGGTTTTTGCTTGAAATCAATCCCATTACAGGGCGCACACACCAAATTAGGTCTCAGCTTTTAGCTATTAAATGCCCAATAGTTGGAGATGTGAAATACCGATTTCCACGCCCAAATGATGATAAAAGCATACTTTTACACTCAAAAAAACTTGAATTTAAACATCCAGTAGGCAATGAAGAAATGGTGTTTATAGCTCCTTTACCAACAAACTCTTTTTGGCAGATTTGGGAAGGAATTTAAGTATTATTTAAAAATGAAAAGTTTTAAAATCCCTAAAGTGCGATTTGAAAATAATTGCTTTGGACTTGTGAATATACCTTTAAAAAAAAACTTAATAGATTCCGTTTTTCTGCCTTCTATAATTAAATGTAGCGCAATGTAAGTAAGCATATGTGCATGAATATTGGGTACAAACGAGCCAAACTTAGACATAAAAACTTCATCTTTTTCTAAATAATAGCGCAATAAATTAGATCTTTTTACTTCTTTCTCTAATTCTAGATTATGTACACTTCTTGCATTATGTTCTACCATACAACAAGAAACATCTTTATGCTGGTATAATTTGTATCTCGCAGCCAACCTAAGCCAGAGCAACCAGTCTTCAGATTTGGTTATTGATATATCTTCACAAAAATGCACTTCTTCAAGCACATTTTTTTCCACAAAAACTCCGCTACAAGATAAGAAATTACCTTCCAATAAAGATAAATTCAAATCACCACTTATGTTTTTATGAGGAAGTGTTTTTTTACTCCCCCCTATAATTTCATAGCCCAAACAAAACCACTTTGCGTCTTGATTTGATTTTAAAAGTTTTGCAGCATTTTCTAAATGATTTTCATAAAAGTAATCGTCTGAATCTAGAAATGTAATAAACTTGCCAATACTTCTTGCTATTCCATAGTTCCTTGCTCTTGACCTTTCTTCGTTTATTTTTTTATAATACTTTATTTTGGGGCTTATATATTTTTGTAGTATCTCCTCAGTTTGGTCAGTACTTCCATCATCTACTATGATTATTTCCCAATTAGAGTAAGTTTGTTTTATAATGCTTTGTAAAGCCATTTCAATTAGGCTGGCTCTATTGTAAGTGGGGATAACGATAGAAAATAAAATATCAGAGCTTAATTTCATAAAGTAAAAGTTGTAAATATTTCTATTTTAAGATTTGATTCAAAATAAATTCCCTAAAATAAACCCAATTGCTCAGAAGTATTGTCTCTTTTCTTTAAATCAATTTCAATAGTATCGCCTGCTTCAAATTTCTCAGATGGTAACGTAATTTTTTCTTTGTGGTCACTTATATTTATAATTTGATCAAAAGGTAACTTCACACCTTGTGCTTTCCAACCTTTCACATCTATCATATCATGCAAACTGAGCTTTAAGATTTCGTTTTTATTATTTCGCTTTATTTCCACATCTACAGCATAGGTTATGCCGTGATTTATAAATTTAATTTTAGAATCTTTGTGTTCTGTAATTAAATTAAATTTTTTACCTAGTGAAGTAGTTTCTATTTTGAAGCGTTTGAGGTAATGGGTTTGGGTAATCCCATCTTTATAAATCAAATTATGGACTTGATTGGCATCAAATTTGTAAATGGCAAGCAATTCAGAGGGCTCAAAGCGATTGGTAAGCTGGAAATCGGTAATTTCATAATTTCCATTGTGTGAAAAGTTTACTAATTTATCTTCTCCATCAAATACGCCCAAATATTCCCCATATCCTTCAGAATTGAGCTTGCCAATTTGAGGGTTGTACCAAATTTTTACGCCTCCCAAAGTAGAACCACCTGAAGATTTGAATTGAATTTTTTTAATTGGGTATTTAGTTAAAATATTTCCTTGAGAACTTCTACCTTTTATAGCCAATTCTGCAAAATCAAAATCAAATACTTTAATTTTTGCTGAGCAAGCTTGCGAAAGAAAAATACTCACCTTTTCGGCTTCCCCATTGGGTTGCACGGAGAAGTAAAGAAGCTTTGTTCCTTTGTTGCCTTGGGTTAAATCATATTCTTTGTCACGAGTAATTCCTGAAACTTGAAAACGTTTTACATAGGTGTTACCAGATTTTCCATCAAAATAGATAAGGTGATAAACTGTACGCTCATCATTTTTCTTAAAAATATTAACATATTCAATGTCTTTACCTACAAAAACTTTTTCTGAGATTCGGCTGATTTGGCAATTACCATCTTTTCTGAAAACAATAATATCATCCAAATCAGAACATTCGCAAACAAACTCATCTTTTTTGATACCAAAACCAATAAAACCCTCTTTTCTGTTTACATACAATTTTTGGTTGTTAGCAGCAACCACTGAGGCATTTATAGAATCAAATTGACGAATTTCGGTTTTTCGCTCTCTGCCTTTACCATATTTGTTGAGTAAATTTTGGTAATATTTTATAGTATAATCGGTGAGATGGTTCAATTCAGATTCTGATTTTTTAATATCAGCTTCCAATTCTTTCAGCTTCAAATCCGCTTCTTTAAAGTCAAACCTTCTAATGCTACTCAAAGGTTTTGCCATCAATTTCAAATAATCATCATTTGTTATCGCTCTAAAAAATATTGGGAAATGAGGCTCGAAAAG
Organism: Cytophagales bacterium; assembly: GCA_013298205.1. Lineage (GTDB taxonomy): Bacteria > Bacteroidota > Bacteroidia > Cytophagales > UBA9547 > JAAFJZ01. Next base: position 1,219 of record JAAFJZ010000104.1, on the reverse strand, counting down.
TACATTCAGCACTTCAAAAGATTTCTCATTGCTTTCTGCGCTTTCATACAATTGATTTTTATACATTCCTTCAGCAATAAAAATTTTAAGCAATGAACTAAAGAATATTTTTTCTTTAAGCTCATGTATCAAAATCTCTAACTCTCTGCCTAAAAGAGCTTTGGTTTGGGTAACTGTGAGTTTGAGAATATCGCTTACGGTTACAAAATGAGGTTTTTGCTCGATAATGATACAAGCATTGGGTGAAACCGAAACCGCACAATCTGTGAATGCATACAATGCATCTATGGTGATATCGGTAGAAATACCAGGTAAAAGTTGAATTAATATTTCTACATCTTTGGCTGTATTGTCAATTACTTTTTTGATTTTTATTTTGCCCGAATCATTGGCTTTTACAATTGAATCAATCAATGTTACAGAAGTTACACCAAATGGTAAATCTTTGATTATCAATGTTTTTTTATCCAATTCTTCAACCTTAGCTCTAATTTTTACCCTTCCTCCACGCAAGCCATCTTTGTACTGCTCAGGGTCTATCATACCACCGGTAGGGAAATCGGGAATGAGCTCAAACTCTTCATTTTTTAAAAAAGCAATAGAGGCTAAAATCAGCTCACAAAAATTATGTGGCAGTATTTTGGTTGAAAGTCCTACTGCAATTCCTTCTACACCTTGGGCAAGTAAAATAGGGAATTTGGCAGGTAAAGTAATCGGCTCACGCTTACGGCCATCGTAAGAAACTGTCCAATCAGTGGTTTGCGGATTGAATAAAACTTCCAAAGCAAATTTTGAAAGTTTGGCTTCGATATACCTAGGAGCGGCTGCAGTATCTCCTGTGCGAATATCTCCCCAGTTTCCTTGTGTATCAATCAATAAATCTTTTTGACCTAAATTCACGATGGCTTCCCCAATCGAGGCATCACCATGTGGGTGATAAGCCATTGTTTGCCCGATGATGTTGGCTACTTTATGAAATCTGTCGTCATTGATTTCATACATGGCGTGTAAAATCCTTCTTTGCACAGGTTTCAAGCCATCTTCAAGCGCAGGAACGGCACGATCTAAGATTACATAAGAGGCGTATTCTAAAAACCAATTTTCATACAAACCCGAAATTGAGATTTGTTCGTTCATTTGGTTATCTAAGCTTGTTTCTTCCATTTTGGGTGTTTTTACGAGGAAAATTTATAGTATTCCTTTAGTGCTTGGTATGGTA
>JAAFJZ010000103.1 GCA_013298205.1 Cytophagales bacterium | reverse complement strand
TGGTTTAGTGCCGATGGGGTCAGGAAATGGATTAGCTAGACATTTAAAATTGCCACTCAAAATTACAGACGCAATAAGTATTCTTCATAATTACAAAAAAATAACCATAGATACTGGGTTGCTTAATGACCAAGCATTTATTAATGTGGCAGGTGTAGGGTTTGATGCATTAATAGGTAAAGTATTTTCTGAATCAAAAAGCAGAGGTTTCAAAACTTACATAACCAGCACATTAAAAGAAATATTGAATTATAAATCTCAAGATTATACTTTAATCAACGGAAGCATAATAAACCAAAAAGCTTTTTTAATCAGTTTTGCCAACTCTTCCCAATATGGGAATAATGCTTACATAGCTCCTCATGCAGATTTGCAAGATGGAATGATAGATGTAGCATTATTAAAACCTTTTTCAGCATTTGCATTTCCAGAATTGGTTTTTAGATTGTTTAATAAAAGCATAGATAAATCATCACATGTAAAATATTTTAAAACCAACCATTTAAAAGTACAAACCCAATCCAACGCAATTATACATTTAGATGGCGACCCTTATACAGTAGCCAATGAATTTGAAATTAGTGTTAATCCAAGCAGTTTAAACTTAATCGTACAAGGAAATTAATTTGCTAAAAAGAATTAGCCCTATTTTATAAAATATTTGTTAATCATTTTTTTTATTTGTTACTTTGCAAACTATTTTAAAAATAAGTCAAAAATTACAATAATTAATAGATGTATCTAAGTACAGAATACAAAGAGGAAATTTTCTCAAAATACAGCCACGGACAAACTAAAAAAGATACAGGTTCAGCAGAATCACAGATTGCTCTTTTTTCTCAAAGAATTAATCATATCAATTCTCACCTGCAAACCAACAAGTTAGACAAATCTTCTCGTTTGGGTCTATTAAAATTAGTAGGTAAGCGTAAAAGACTTTTAGAATATTTAATGAAAAACGACATAGCTAGATATAGAGCTATACTTGTAACTTTAGGTTTAAGAAAATAATATTTAAGGAACTGTTTAACTACAGTTCCTTTTTTTATTTTTCGTCATACTTTTTCTCTTCTCACATTTAACATACAATGACAAATGTCGTCTTTAAAAATATTCAATAAATCAATTATTTCAAATCAGTTTCCTGAAATCAAAATCGAAACCGGAAAACTTGCAAAACAAGCTGATGGTTCAGTCGTATTAAAAGTTGGGAATATGATGATACTAGCCACAGTTGTGGCTACTCCAGACGCAAAAGACGGAGTAGATTTTTTGCCATTATCAGTAGATTACCAAGAAAAATATGCATCTAATGGCAGAATTCCAGGAGGATTTTTCAAAAGAGAAAGCAAACTTTCTGATTATGAAGTTTTAATTTGCAGGTTAGTAGATAGAGCTTTAAGACCTCTTTTCCCATCAGATTTCCATGCAGACGTACAAGTAGCTCTTTCTTTAATTTCAGCAGACAGCAATTACCAACCTGATGCTTATGCGGCTCTTGCTGCTTCAGCAGCAATTATGGTTTCTAATATCCCTTTTCAAGGTCCAATTTCAGAAGTTAGAATTATAAGAAAAGAAGGACAATTCATTGTAAATCCTACTATTGAGCAAACGGCTGGATGTGATATGGATTTGATTGTAGCTGCTTCATTCGACAATATTGGAATGGTAGAAGGCGAATGTAATGAAGTCTCAGAAGAAGATATGATTGAGGCATTAAAAATTGCTCACTCAGCAATCAAAGTGCAGTGTACAGCTCAAATAGAATTGGCTAAAGAAGTAGGCAGAGTGCCTAAAGAATATAGTCATGAAAAAAATGATTTTGAGTTAAAAGCAAAACTCAAAACTTTGTTGTATGACAAAGTTTATAAAGTAGCAAGAATGCTTACCAATGATAAAGCAGCTAGAAGTCAAGCTTTTAAAGCAGTTGTAAAAGAATACATAGATTCATTGCCTGAAGATTCTACTGAAGACAAAGGTCTGATTAAAAAATATTACCACGATATTGAAAAAGATGCCGTTAGAGATATGGCACTTAATGAAGGACTTAGACTTGATGGACGTAAAACAGATGAAATTCGTAATATATGGTCTGAAATAGATTATTTGCCCTCGGCTCATGGATCGGCTATTTTTACAAGAGGTGAAACACAATCTTTAACTACGGTAACGGTAGGTAGCAAGGTTGATGAAGCAATGATTGATACTGCAATGAAATCTGAATATACTAAATTCATTTTACATTACAATTTCCCGGGGTTTTCTACAGGTGAAGTAAAACCAAATAGAGGTCCAGGAAGAAGAGAAGTAGGTCATGGCAATCTAGCAATGAGATCGCTTAAAAAAATACTTCCTCCAGAAAGTGAAAATCCTTATACGATAAGAATAGTTTCAGACATTTTAGAATCTAATGGTTCTTCTTCTATGGCTACAGTTTGTGCCGGTTCTTTGGCATTACATGATGCAGGTATACAAGTGAAATCGCACGTTTCTGGTATTGCTATGGGATTAATTGCTGATCCAATAAGTAAAAAATATGCAATATTATCCGATATTTTAGGAGATGAAGATCATTTAGGAGATATGGATTTTAAAGTTACGGGTACAGCAAAAGGAATTACAGCTTGCCAAATGGACTTAAAAGTAGATGGATTATCTTATGAAGTTCTTTCCAAAGCATTACATCAAGCTAAAGTAGGTAGATTACATATTCTATCTAAACTAAATGAAACGATTGCTGAACCAAGAAAAGAATTAAAACCTCATGCCCCTAGAGTTACCAATATCATCATTGATAAAGAGTTTATTGGTGCAGTAATTGGGCCAGGAGGTAAAATCATACAAGAAATACAAAGAACATCTGGGGCTACGGTTGTAATTGAAGAAAAAGACAACAAGGGTCATATCAATGTATTTTCTAACAACAAAACGGCAATGGATGAAGCCGTTAAACGTATCAATGCCATTGTAGCTATACCAGAAATTGGTGAAGTATATGAAGGTAAAGTAAAAAACATCCAAGCTTTTGGCGCATTCGTAGAGTTTATGCCAGGTAAAGATGGCTTGCTCCATATATCTGAAATCAAATGGGAGCGTTTAGAAACCATGGATGGTGTTTTTCAAGAGGGTGAAATCATTAAGGTTAAATTGATTGATGTAGATAAAAAAACGGGTAAATATAAGCTTTCAAGAAAGGTATTATTACCTAAACCTGAAACCCAACCTGCTTAATTTCCTTTAACTCCAATACATTAGTTTTAATATATAATTTAATATAAATGAGGCAGCTAAAGATAAGTAAACAAATCACCAATAGAGAGAGTCAATCTCTTGATAAATATTTGCAAGAAATTGGCAAGGTGGATTTGCTTACGCCAGATGAAGAAGTTGATTTAGCTAAAAGAATTCGTGAGGGCGACCAACTTGCTCTTGAAAAACTGACTAAAGCAAACTTAAGATTTGTGGTTTCAGTGGCTAAACAGTACCAAAATCAAGGTTTATCTCTTGGAGATTTAATAAATGAAGGGAATTTAGGTCTAATCAAAGCCGCACAAAGATTTGATGAAACCCGTGGTTTTAAATTTATTTCTTATGCTGTTTGGTGGATTCGTCAGTCTATACTACAAGCGTTGGCTGAACAATCTAGAATCGTAAGATTACCTCTAAACAGAGTTGGCTCGTTGAATAAAATAGCCAAAACATTTTCGGAGTTAGAACAAAAATTTGAAAGAGAGCCTTCTCCTGATGAGCTAGCTGAAGTATTGGATGTGTCTACCTCTGAAGTTGTAGACACTTTGAAAATTTCTGGTAGACATGTATCTATGGATGCTCCTCTGATTCAAGGTGAAGAGAATAGCTTGCTAGATGTATTAGAAAATGGAGGTGATGACACCCCAGATTCGGGTCTAATATCAGATTCATTAAAGAAAGAAGTTTCAAGAGCTTTACATACACTTACTCCTCGTGAGGCGGATGTTGTAGCTTTATATTTTGGTCTTAATGGTAGCCATGCGATGACACTAGAAGAAATTGGCGAGAAATTTAATCTCACAAGAGAAAGAGTAAGGCAAATTAAAGAAAAAGCAATCAGAAGATTAAGACATACCTCAAGAAGTAAATCATTAAAGCCTTATTTAGGCTAAAATAACCACCAATTGGTGGTTATTTTTGATAATCTTGCTTCGTTTTTAGAGTTTTAATTAAATTAAAATTTAAAATACCTTTAAGTTCCTTTAACCAACTAAAACGCTGATTAAAGGAACTTGAAGGTATTTTTTTGTCATTTCAGAAATATCTTCCTTTTTAATATTAATTAAAGTCATCAAATAATTATTGTAATAATCTGGGCCTAAATGTAAATGTGCAATGAACTTATTTTTATCAGAAATAGAAAAAGGAGAATTAATATTGTTCAAAAAGTGCCCTATCAAGTAGTTTTTTACAGATTGTAATTCTTCATCATCAATAGAAGTTTCAGCTAATCTCTTTATTTCATAATTTATTTCTTTTATTGTGTCATTGGCTTTTTCTTTAACAACATCAGATCCAATTACAAAATAGCTAAAACCATTATGGGAAACAATTGATGAGGATATTCCATAAGTGTAACCTTTATCTTCTCTGATATTTTGCATCAATCTTGAACCAAAATAGCCACCCAAAACCGTATTGGTTACATTTAACTTATGAAAGTCCGGATGTGTTCTTGGTATCGTTATGCACCCTAAACGAATAGAGGTCTGGACACTGGAGTCTTTTTGAAAATAAGTCTCAATGGGTTTTAAATTGGAAGCTACAATTTTCAGTTGAGTAGATTTTTCATCTTTAAAAGTAGAAGAGAAATTTATATTTGTGATTTCTTTTGCTAAACTTGGTTCAATTTTGCCAGATAAAATACAATGACTTAATGTTTTAACAATCTGCTCATTATAAAAATAAATTAAATCTTCAATTGTAATATTTATTAAATCTGCTGGAATTAAATTTTTTCCTAAAGGATGATTTTCACCAAATACTTGCGATTTAAACTTTTGTTGAGCTAGGTAAGAATTTTTTTGTAAACTTATTTCTAAATTTTTAATAGTTCTATCTTTAAGTAATTGAAAATCTGAATCTAAAAACATTGCTTCATTAATCATTTTAGATACTAATAAACTGATTTCTAACGCACATTTAGGCATACAGTGAGCAGTAATGATTGTTCTTTCGTCAAAAATTGCAATATCTATAAAAGCACCTAAGCTTGCTATTTCTTCTTGAAGCTGGAAGCTAGTATAGTTTTTAATAGATTCTAAAAGCATTTTAAAAGAGAAAAAAGTAATTCCTTTAATTTTTTCAAATTCAGGGTTGTTTTCAAAAATCCATTCAATGCGAATTACATCTTGGCTACCCATATTCAAAACATAAAATGGAAAGTTACTGGTACTTAATATTTTAGTGGCTTGAGGTAATTGAAATGGCAGTTTGATATCAAAATTGGTTTGAGGAGCCGAAATTCTATCTAACATAAATTGGTAATGAATTTAATATGGGTTTTTGAAGTAAAATAAAAAAATCTAAATTAAGGCTTTTTAACCTTTAATTTTTGACCGATAAAAATTAGGGTATTACCTAAATTATTTATTTCCCTAACCTCATCTACTGCCATATTGTGCAATTTAGCAATAGAAAACAATGTATTTTGTGGCTCTACAGTATAATACATAAACCCATCAGGTAAAGACTCTAAATTACTTGTATTTTCAGCATAATTTTGAGAGTTTTCTAAGCTTGCTTGAGCTATAATATTATCATTGGGATTACTTTTCTTAACTCTAATAGGTCTAAATGCTTGAATATTTTCGTCATTCAAACCATTCAAATATTTAATCTCCTCTATTGTCATTCCATATTCTTTTGCTAGAGAATAAAGAGTGTTTTTAGGTTCAAGTATATATGTCATTGTGTTACTTTGATGGTCAACTCCTCCCACAATTGAAAATTCTAACCTTCTATTTAATTGTCTACCAATTTGATTTTCGTTATTTGCAATAAATTTACCTTCTCCTTGCGCACTGATCAAGATTGAACTTCTATCAACACCTTTATTCACAAGGTAATTAATTGCGGCTTCTCCTCTCCTCTCAGATAAAGCTCGGTTGAATGCATCTGGTCCTGTAGCATCTGTAAAACAATCTAATTCAATTTGTACTTTAGGATTTGCTTTCCAATATTCAAATAGCTCATCTAAAACTTTGGAAGCTTCTGGGCGAATTTCTTCTTTGCTAAAATCAAAATAAATATTTTCAAAGCTTACTTTTGAAGGCATTTTAATTGAACCTTTTACTTTGACATCTTTTACTAAAAACTCTTTCTCTTTTGTTGCAGAAGAGCCTTTTTCATCCAATAAAATTTTGTAATTTTTGTTGGAAGCTATGTTTTCATATCTAAATTCTCCTTCTTGATTAGTTTTAGATTTCTTTATAATCGTACCATCTTTTTCTGCCAACACATTAGGAACGTTTTGGGCTGGTGAGTTGTCTTTTGCATTTACTAACTTACCAGAAATTGATACGCTATTGGCTTTATTGGTTGGAACGCTTTCTTGGTTTTTCTCAGTTAAGTCTACATTACCAAGAACGGGTGCATTTTCAGATGCCTTTTCTTTAGGTATTTCACTATTTTTGGTTTGATCACTTACATTCAAATTATTGTTTAAAGTCGAATTGGTTTTTGTACTTGAAGTGGAAGTGTTTGATTCTTTATCTAATGAAATATTGTTTTTAGGCAAAGTGTTACTGGTGTTGCTAGCAATATTTGTTGGTTGAGATTCTTTTGTACTACTCAAATTAGTATTGGCTGAATTTGAAGGATTAGTAATTGGTTCTTTTGTTATGGGGCTTGCAATTGCTAAATTAGTTGAAGTTGAGTTAGAGATTGCTTTAGCAGATTGAAATTCTTTTGAACTACTCAAATTAGTATTGCTTGTGTTTACAGGAGTAGAAATTGGCTCTTTTGCTATGGAAGTTGCAATAACTGGATTTGTAGAAGTTGAGTTCGAGATTGTATTAGTAGGTTGAGATTCTTTTGTACTACTCAAATTAGTATTAACAGAGCTTAAAGGTGTGGATGTTGATTCTTTTGTGATAGGAGTTGAAATAATTGCATTATTTGTGTTAGAAGTAGTTTTTGTTGGTTGATCTACTTTTGATAAACTCAAATCAGAATTAACTTTGTTAATTGGTTGAGAATTATTTGAATTTGGAGTATTTACTTCTTTAGTTGATGTGGAAACGACCGGACTAGAGGATATATTACTAGAGGTTTCTGTTTTAATAGGACTTGATTTTTCTTTATTTTCGGCAATAAAGTTATTTGATTTTGTATTAGTATTCAGCTTATCAGATGGTGTAACGGGTGTATTATCTTTAATAACAGGATTGTTATTAACACCTGCTAAGTTGGAAAGTTTAGAATCATTATCTGGATTAGGAAATGAAATTTTATCTTCTAGTTTTGGGCTTTTAATTGTTTGATTTGATAGAAGTGGTTTTTTAATATTTTTAATGTTTTGAAAATTATTGCTAGAAGAAGTAGTTATAGCTCCTCCTTCTTGGGAATCTGCCAAAGCAAGTTCCTTTTTGTTTTGAGACAATAATTCTGGGGTAATATTTAAAGCATTTGAAACTGCAGAATCTAGTGTTTCTACAACTAAATCCAAATAAGCAATAACCGACTCCTTGCTATTCACATGGAAAGAATAAATGTCGTCATTCCCATTACCCCCTGTTCTGTTTGATGCCAAATAACCTCTATGTGTGCCGTAATTAAAATAGAAATCATCTCGAGCGGAATTAAAAGGCAAACCCATATTTCTAATATCCGAATAGTTTTCTCCTTTTGCAATATAAATATCTAAACCCCCAAAACCTGGACGACCATTAGAGGCAAAAAAAAGTGTTCTTTGTGAATGGAAAAAATGTGGAGACATTTCAATAAAAGGA
>JAAFJZ010000102.1 GCA_013298205.1 Cytophagales bacterium | reverse complement strand
AATTCACAAACTCCCAATTGATTTAATTTTTCTCTTAGGGGAAGTGTATTAAAATAATTTGCCATTTTTTGATTTTTTATTGAAATAGAATTGTCTATATAATTGATGTTACAAAATTGGTTTATTTATTTTAAAAAATAGTAGTAGAATTAATTTAATTTTAGGTATTATAGATGAGTATTTTCTTAATATTCTTTTAAAAAAATCATATGATTCTAATTATCAGTTAATTGTATAAAAAAGTTATATTTTAAAAAATAGTATAAAAAAGTTAACTCTTACTTTAAAAAATAAATAATGCTTCAACTCAAAGGAATCCAATAAATGAACATAGCAAGTAAATATGCTAAGCCTGACATATAAATCCATTGCAAAAGTGGATAAACAAAAGATTTAGTTTCTTGATAAACAACAGCAATTGTACTCATACATTGCAATGCTAGCATATAGAAAGTTAATAATGCCAATCCTAAATTTAATGTATATAAAGGTTTGTTTGTAATAGGATTGATCTCATTTTTCATTGCCTCAACCAAACTAATGTAGCCATCTTGGTTTGCATTATATAAAACAGACATTGTGCCAACAAAAACTTCTCTAGCTGCAAAAGAAGTAATTAATGCAATGTCTATTTTCCAGTCAAATCCCAAAGGCAAAAATATGGGTTCGATAAATTTCCCAATAATCCCAACAAAAGAAACTTCAATTTCACTTTGGCTTATACTTTGATTGGTTGATAAAATTTGAGAAACGTTTTGAGGAGAAAAATAAGTGAGAGCCCAAAGAATAATTGATATTGCGATAATTATTTTACCAGAACCGAATACAAAATCTTTGCTTTGCAAATAAACTTGTTTTAAAACTTTTATCAGGTTTGGGAATCTATAATTTGGTAATTCCACCACAGAATAATGAACAGGTTTGGTTTTTATTAATTTGTTAAGTAAAGCAGCTGTAAACAAAGCTATAATCGTACTGCCAAGGTACAATGAAATAAAAACTAATGCTTGGGTGTTTATAAATCCAAAAATTAAAGTAGATGGAATAACAACAGAAATCAATACTGTATACACAGGAAGCCTTGCTGAACAGCTCATAAAAGGAGTAACTAAAATTGTCAATAAGCGTTCTTTGGGGTTTTTGATGGTTCTTGCAGATAAAATTGCAGGTATTGCACAAGCTATTCCTGAAATAAGAGGCACAACACTTTTTCCATTTAAGCCTAAAGGGTACATAATTTTATTCATCATTACTACTACTCGAGCCATATAACCAGACTCTTCTAAAAAGCTCAAAATAGCAATTAAAATGGCTATTTGAGGGACGAAAATTAAAACGCTCCCCACTCCAGTTACTATTGCATCTGCTAAAATTGAGCTCAAAATACCATTTCCTAAAACATATTTTAGAAAATTATTAGTTTCAGAAATTAAAAATTCCAAACCATTAATTGGGTATTGTGAAAGTGAATATAAAAGTTGAAAAGTTAAAAAAATCAAAAAAATGAATATCGGAAAAGCTAAAAACTTGTTCAAAAAAATCTTGTCAAAATCAAATCGATTATTCTTGGTTTGAATTAAACTATTTGAAATACATTCCTCACAAATACTGTCTGCAAGTTTATACTTTTCTAATAAAAAAAATTGTTTTTTAGACCTAATTTCTTCTTGCTGATGAAGATTATTTGATATATTTTTATCACAATTTAAGCTGAAAACAATTTGACAAAAATCAAAATTTATGTTTTCTTTTAAAAATGTAGTAGTTGTTTTTTGAAAACTCGAAATGGTATTTTCAACTTCATTTTCAAGTACATGTTTATTTTTTTCGTTTTTAAAATCTAATAAATAAACTGGTATTTTTAAATAAGAACTCAATTTTTGAATATCTATATTTGAATGGTTTTTAGAAAATGAGTTGATTAAAAAAATAGTTGGTATTTTAAATTCCAGCCATTGAAATAAAAGTTGTAAAGAGCGTTTTAGATTTGATGAATCTGCGACAAAAAATAAAATATCAGGCTTAATCTCATTATTAAACAATATTTCAATATTTGCTTTTTCATCCTCCGATTTAGGAAATAAACTATAGCAGCCAGGAATATCTGCTAATTCTACCTTTTCAATTGCGTTTATATTCCAAAAACCTGAGTATCTACTTACAGTAACTCCTGAATAATTACCTGTTTTTTTATTTTCATTGGTAAGTAAATTAAAAAGGGTTGTTTTACCTGTATTCGGGTTGCCAACGATTGCAATTTTAGTTACACTCATTATGAATTAATTAAGGCAATTTCAATTTGTTTGGCATCGTTATAATCGATTGCAATTTTATTTCCATCAAATTCGATAATCAAAAAACCCTTAAAAGGTGTGCAAGCAAACAAAGAAAATGAAACACCACTATAAAATCCCATTTCCAATAAAAAATCTGAAAGAGAGTCTATTTTAATATGGGTAACTTCATAAAAAATATTCAATTGATTTAGTTCAGAAAGTAGCAAAATTTGAAATAGAATATTTAACTTTAAATGGTGGTCGAATTAATTAGTGTTAAAATCTTTTATAATGAAAATAATTTCAATTCTTTAACTAGATATACTTTCAAAATTTAATAAGCATCGTGGAATAAAAATATAAAAAGATATTTAAACTAGTTTAAGATTAAGGAGTTTAGAATAATTTTTCAATTATCTTCTCAACAGAAATAGAATCAGCTTCAGCTTTGTAATTTCTGATGATTCTATGTCTCAATATAGGCTTGGCAATCGCTTGAACATCTTCAATATCAGGCGAATATTTTCCATTTATCAAAGCATTACATTTAGCTCCTAAAACCAAAAACTGCGAAGCTCGAGGCCCAGCTCCCCATTCTAGGTATTTTTTTGCTTCTTCTGAACTTATTTCTCCTGTTGGTCTAGTTTTAGAAGTTAATCTTACAGCATACTCTATTACATGATTGCTTACTGGAACTCTTTTAACTAACTCTTGAAATGCAACAATCTCCTCTCCTCCTAGTACTTTATGAATTTGAGTAGTTTGAGCTGAAGTTGTATTTCTTACAATCTCAATTTCTTCATTATATTTTGGATAATCTAGTAAAATATTAAACATAAACCTATCCAATTGCGCCTCTGGTAAAGGGTAAGTACCTTCTTGTTCTATTGGATTTTGTGTGGCTAGTACAAAAAATGGTTTTTCCAATTGATGAGTTTGACCAGCTATAGTTACTGCATATTCTTGCATAGCTTCCAAAAGTGCAGCTTGCGTTTTGGGTGGCGTTCTATTAATTTCATCTGCTAAAATTATATTTGAAAAAATAGGTCCTTTTACGAATCTAATGTTTCTTTCGCTATCTAAAGTTTCAGAACCAGAAATATCTGATGGCATCAAATCGGGTGTAAATTGTATTCTATTAAATTTAAGGTCTAAAGCTTTAGCAATAGTTTGTATCAAAAGCGTTTTGGCTAACCCAGGAACTCCAACCAGTAAGCTATGACTTTTGCAGAAAATTGATAACAAAACCAATCTTACTACTTCATCTTGCCCAACAATGATTTTGGATATTTCTTTTTGTAATTTCTCAAACTGTAATTTAAACTGATCGGCTAATTGGATATCGTCTTTCATTTTAGTCTTTAAATATTTGGCAATTTTTGTACTCTTCATCAAGTTGAATAAAAATATCAGCTTGATGCTTTTTAAACCACTCGCTCAACATTTTTGATTTTTTCTCATTCAATGCTGAAGCAAATATTTTTTGATAATCATCTTTCAAATTTGCTTTGTGAGGCTCAAATTTGCTTTTAAAATAAATTATGCGCAAAGCTTCTTTACCATCTTGCAATCTGTAAGGTTGAGGGGCAGAAATTTGACCCACTTTCATGGTATCAATTATAAAAAATATTGATGGGTCAAGACTTTGCAAAGGAATTTTACTGCTACCTGAATTTTCATCATTAATAATTCCACCTGAATTTTGAGTTAATTTATCATCTGAATGTTTTTTGGCTGCTTTCGCAAAAGTGATACTATCATTTTCAATATTTTTTTTGATTTCCAAAAGCTCTAATTTGGCATTATCTAAATCAGAACCACTTTTCCCAATTTTAATCAATATATGACTTGATTTGTACTCTAAACCTCTTTTTTCTGTTAATTTTATGATGTGATAGCCAAAAGGAGATTCTATTACAGGTGAAATTTCTTCAGGTTTAAGTTTCAAAGCTGCTGCTTCATATTCTGGTACCAACTCTCCTCTTTTCCAAAATCCTAAGTCTCCACCTTGTTTGGCACTAACGACATCTTCTGAATACAAATCAGCCATATTATAAAACGACTTCCCTTCTAATATTTCTGAACGAATGGAATTTAATTTATCAAAAGCTACTTTTTTTTCATTTTTATTTATTGAAGCTGTTTTTACAATTTGACCTACTTCAATTTCTTTAGAATAATACGGCAAGCTGTCAGGATTCATTTTTTCAAAAAATCTTTTGACTTCTCCAGGGGTAACTTTTGCCCCTTTTGTAATATTAATCTGCATTTTTTGAACCAGCATCTGCTCTTTTACTTGTTCTTTTAACTCTGAACGAAGTTCTAAAATCGTTTTATTGTAATATTCTTCAAGTTTTTTTTCTGATCCTATTTGTTGAATAAAATACTGCATTCTTCTATCTAGTTGATCTTCTATTACCTTATCTTCTATTACAACAGAATCGATATCGGCTTTTGCTACTAAAAATTTATTAATAATTAAGTTTTCAAGTACATCGCACATTTTTAAATTCGCATTTGCACTTTTTTGAGATGCGAATTGTAGGTAAGCCATTTCTAGCTCAGATTTCAAAACCATTTGATTATCAATCTTGGCGATAATCTTATCAACTACCATTTTTTTTGAAGGAACTTGAGCAATTGAGAATTGAACAAAAAGTAAAAGTATAGATATTATTTTTAGACTAAGCTTCATCGTTTTTATTAAAAGATTGCAAATATAATTTGAATACTACAATTTGAAGCATTAAATATTAAATTGTAAAAAAAAATGTTAGATTACTTTCATTCTCTTTTGAAGATTTTTAAAAAAAATTGTAATTTATACTTTGAAAGTATTAATTTAGGTCGGCACTTTGGGAAGTTTTTTTTATTATGTCATCTAAATCTTGGGCAGCTTTAAAGATGAATTTCAAAATTTTATCTTTGAAGTCTATTTCGTTATTTTCAATTTTAAGTAAATTTATTAAACCCAAAATACTTGCTACAGGACTTCTTATTTCATGTGACAATGTCCAAGCAACAGCTCTCAATTTTTCGTTTTGAACCTTAATTTTAAACTCTTTCTTTTTAATATCTGTTATTTGTTTTATGCTTTGTGCTACACCTACCAATATGTTTTTTTCATCATAAACAGGAAAAAAGTCAAATTGATACCAATCCTCTCTATCGACATGTTGAGTTGAGATGGTCTGACCAGCTAAAACTTGCTCAAAATAGCCTATAAATTCGGTTCTCAAATGGGGTCGCACCCATTCCAAAAAATTATCTCCAGGTTGAGGAATTTTCCCAAAAATATGCAAACACATTTCTTCTGCCATTTTATTTAAAAAAAGCAATTTATAGTCAGTACTTATAAAAGTTGTGGCTTCAGTAGTACTATTATATACTGCTTTTAGTATATAACCCATCTTGATTTTATTTAAAGAAGCCAACCTCGAGTTGAGCCTTACTTCTAATAAATTTACAACAAGTTGGGTTAGCATTTTTAATAAAATTTTATCATCTTCATTAAAAGTTCTGGGTTTATCACTTATAATTTTCAAAACCCCCAAACTGCAACCTTCCGTCACAGTAATAGGGCATGCTGCATAAAAACGCAATCCAAATTCATTATTTACAATAATAGAATCTTTGGTTTTAGTTTCTAAAAAAGCATCTTCTATTACATAAACACCTTTATTGTAAATAGTTGATAGGCAAAATCCGTTTTCAAAAGGCATTTCGCCTATTTGTAGACCACATGAAGATTTACACCATATCCTATCTTTATCAACAAAAGATATACGGGCAATTTGCACTTTAAAAATCTCACAAGCTATTTTGGTTATATTATCAAAGGCTACTTCTTGAGGGGTATCTAATATTTCGTATTTGTGTAAAATTTGTAATCGATTGGTTTCGGTCATTTTCAAAGTAATAAATTTGCAGAAGCATTAATCGATAATTTATAAACATTTTTTGCTATTGTTTTTGTTTATTTTACTAACAACAGCTAATTATGCGCAAAAACTACCAAGAAACCAAGTACTTACGTACATCTTTTTCGTTTTTCGGAATATCTAAAATTACTTCTGCTAAAGGCTCAAACTTACGAGCCAAAGCCATAATTATTCCTCTATCAAATTCGCTAGGGTAGGGATTATCACAAACCATTGTACCTGAATTTTTGCTCGTAATTGTGTATAAGTAACTTCCAATTCCATTTAACATAACTCCAGTTGTTGGGTCAAACATCGTTTGACCATCTTTTTTATGATTCATGTGGTAGGCTATATTCAGAGTTGACATAACTTTATGAATATCATCTACATCGGGTGGGAATATGGCATTTTTTGGCAAAGCTTTCCCGATTTTAAATAGCATTTTGGGTCCTATTTCCGCAACAATTTCATTAAAAGCATTCAAAAAACTTTGTATTGGATAATATTTTTCGGACTTAATAACTGTAATACCATTATTTGCAAGAAATTCGAGAGCCATATCTTTGTCTTCTTCCATGGCATCTACAATAGTCCAAATTGTTTGCCCAATACATTCGATGTTATCTGTTTCTTTAATTTTCATTATAATAATTGTTAATTGTTAATTGTTGGTTGTTTTCCAAAAACAACTTTGTAAGCCTTATTTGGTGAAGAACACCAACAAAGGCTTACAAAGCGATAAATTAAGCTTTTTGGAATTTTTTAAGTTTGAATTCTAATCTTTCTATTTTAGAATCTTTGTCTTCTATTTCTTCCAAATGTTTCAATGATATTTTACTAATATTAATTTCGCTTTCTCTTGTTTTTTGCAATAATTCAAGATTTTCAATTTCTTTTCTTTGCATTTCTTCCTGCGTAGCGTGCATTTCTTCCATATTTTGGCGCAACTCTTCTTCTTGTGCACGCAATTCTTCAGCCTGTTGTTGAGAGTTTTCTAGTAAAATTTTTGTATTTTCATTTATTTTTACATTCCCTATTGTAGAAGCTATATCTTCACAAAGCTTTTTCAATAGGTCTATTTTATGTTTTTCAAGGGTGGCAAAAAATGCCAATTCCAAAACTCCATAAATGACTTCATTTACCATCAAGGGTAAAACAACTAAACAATTAGGAGAAGCGTCTCCCAAACCTGATGTGATTTTTAAGTAATTTTGAGGTAATTGGGTCATATATATAGCCTCTCTTTCCAAAAAAACAGCTCCTACTATCCCTTCTCCTAGGTTTATTCTTTTTTCGATAAACTTTTTTCTGTCATAAGCATAGCAAGCAATAAGTTCAAGGTAATTATCCTCTTCTTTTTGGTTATTAAGAATAAAAAAGCCTCCTTGATTGCCCCCCAAATATTTAATCAAAAACCTTAAAACATTCATTGTTAGCTCGTTCATACTGGCATTGCTTTGTCTTAATATTTCGCTACATTGGGCTATGCCAATATTTCTAAAGTTTTCTATATCTTCTTTTTGTTTTGCAAGCAATAAATTTTTCTGCATAACAAGCAATGATTTTGCCAGTAAATCGTCTTCCGAAATTTCTATATTTGTATCTAAATTACCTATTGCGATTTGATTGGCTATTTCTACATTATTGTTTATAATTTGCATTTGTATTTCTAGTTCTTCTGTTTTAAGAACTGAATTTATTTCATACCTTTCAAAAATATATGCCCAATAGCCGCAAAGAAAGAAAATCACAGCTGCAAAAAAAACATGAATAATAAAAGTTTGCAAATCCATATAATTTGATGAGGTAAAGAAAACTTCTTTGTAGCCTAAAAATTGAATATAAG
>JAAFJZ010000101.1 GCA_013298205.1 Cytophagales bacterium | reverse complement strand
ATAAGCCATTCTTTGAAAATAATCTATTTCGTAGGTATTTTGAATTTCAATAATAACTAACTCGTCTTTAGTGTTTTGAGTCAAAATATCAACCCTATTATATTTATCTTGTTCGGTTTCTTGATTGCCTTCGCTTTCTATTATTTTTTGAATTTTAATATCTTCAAACAAAAGTTCAGACAAAAAACCTTCGAGCACAACAAAGTTCGCTTTATTGCGAAGGAGTTTTTTGATAGCCCAATCAAACCGAATAAGTTTTTTGCTCATAATATTTTAATTTATGCAAAAATACGAAAATTTATTGAAAGTGTATTTTTTGAGATTTTATAAATAGTTTACAATTTTTAAGAAATTCGTTTTCGTATCCTACTTAGTGCTTGTGGGGTAATTCCGATATATGAAGCCAAGTATTTTAGTGGTATTAGTTGCAGTAAATGAGGTTGTTCGGTAAATAAATCGAGATAGCGTTGTTCAGCAGTTTGTGTCAATAATGATAATTCTCGGTTAGATTTTTTTAAAAATAAATCTTCGGCAGCATGCCTTCCTATGGTATTTCCAATCTCGGTTTCATTATAAATTGCTTGCAAATCGTCAAAAGTTAATTGCCAAATGGTTGTTTCTGTTAAAGTTTCGATTGTATAAGTTGAAGGTTTTTTTGTTAAGAAAGAATCGTAAGAGCTTACAAATCCGTTACCAAAAATAAAAGTAAAAGTGAGGTCGTTTTCTTCTTTAGGAATATAGAAACGGATAATGCCCTTTTCGACAAAGGAAAGGTGGTTTTCTATTTGCCCTGCTTTTAAAAGCGAATGTTTTTTAGGAAATTCTTTTTTACTAAGTTTTGATGAAAAAATCTCCCAATCTTTGTCGCTTAGTTTAGTCGTTTTTTCAAAGTAGGTTCTTATTTGTTCCATTAGTTTAATTCTTGTTTCGTTTTGTATTATCAATAAAGGGTAACAGTTTGAAGAAACAGCAGATATCTAGTTATAAAAACTTATTTAAGCACTTAACTTGAGTTTTAAAAAAAATCCTTTTAGCAATTCGTTATTTTAAGACTATATCATTGAATTTGAAACCCACTTCCTGCAATTATTTTCCACGAACTCCCGAATAGTTTCCATACTCTTAAATACCTGAATTTGCCATCAATAATTTGGTCAGCATATTTTGCATTTAGATGAACGATGGTAGCAACAGTCGAAATATTTTCAATTGTTTTTATTATTTGATCGCTTGCCGAGATGGAGTAAACCGTCATCATACCCGAACGGTAATTTTCAATATCCATTTGTCCGGTTGGGATATTAAAAATTAAGCTATCATGCAAAAGGTTGTCAAGAGTATTAATGTCGCTATTTCTTATTGCATCCAAAAGTCTATTCTCACACTCAATTATTTGCTCTTCTTGTGTCATAATTTGTCCAATTATTTATGCTGGGTTAATATTTGTAATTCAAATATTAACCCAGCATAAATGTAAACACTAATTCGAAATGTTCAGCAACTTAAATCGCAATCCTTTTGTAAATAATGTATTAGCGATCCGTTGTTCTTTTCTTCGATATCTTCGACACTTTGTTATACGCTAGGCATACGTTTATAAAATAGTCAAAGTCTTTTTTGTCTTTAAATCCGTCTGGATTTATATAACAATAACCTTTGTATGCTTTGCCTTTCATTAACATTGTTTCATAACCCTTTCGCTCCGAAAGCTCTTCTTGCAAATTGGGGTCAAAACGTAACATTAAATTTTCACCACTTACACAAATACAGGTTTTTCTGTTTACCATAAAGTTTAAAACCCCAAACATTTCTTTTTCTTCAATCTCTATGTCTTGTATTTCAGCAAGATATTCTCTCACTTTGTTCACAAGATTTGTGTTGTATGCCATTGTTAAAAATTAATTTCGAGAGTGAAGTCCGATTGTATTTCCTTCGGTATCAATAAATATGGAAACACAGCCAAACTCGCCAATATTCATTTTAGGTCTTACTACTTTCCCGCCTGCTTTTTCAATTCTTTTTTCTTCCGCAGTGCAGTCTTCCGTTTCAAAATAAACTATTGTATTGTTTCCGTTGGGTGTCATCTCTGCTTTTTCTACTAAGGCACCAGAAATATTTGCACCTTCTTGATTGAAAGGAAAAAGCGATTGTTTGCCCCATTCAATAGGCAGGTCAACAAGTTGAATGTTGAACACGGTTTCATAGAATTTTTTTGCTCGGTCTATGTTTGATACATGAATATCGAACCAACCTACTGGATTTACATTTGCCATTTTATTTATAAATTTATTTTTTTTTGCAAAATTGCGTTGCAAAAATGCTACAACTAAAAACGACAAAATTGTAAAAATGGGACAACCTCAAACTTTACCATCAAAAATCAAGGACATTTTTAAATTATCACCATAAAATTCTTTTGGGGTTAGCCCTGTAAATTCTTTAAAATCTTTAATAAAATGTGCTTGGTCAAAATATTCGTTCTCGTAAGCCAAATCAGTAAGGCTTTTAACCTCCTCTGTCAATAATTTTTTTAAGGTAGCTTGTATTCTTATGGTTTTTGAAAGCTGTTTTGGGCTTAAACCAATAGCTGACGAAAATTTTCGTGTCAATTGTCTGCGGTTCATATTACTCTGTTGCGAAAGTTCATTTACAGAGAATTGTCCATTAGCTTTTAAAATAATTTCAACCGTTGATTTTATAATATAGTCTATGTTTTTTTTAGCAGCCAATTTTTTTAGCAAAAATGTTTCGATAAGATTTATCCTTTCCGATATAGTGTTGGCATTTAAAATTTTTTCTCCAATTTCTGCACCTTCTTTTCCAAATAATTTATCAAGTGGAATAGCCGTATTTTCCATTTCTTTTATCGGAATTGTTGAAAAAGGTAAAAAGCCGTTTGGGTGAAATCTAACTACAAAGGAGCCTGTAATTCCGAGTGGTTCAACTATATATGGTTGTGTCAATTGTCCAATTAAAAAGCATTTTGGCAAGATTATGCTTTCCCCATTTTTAGTGTGGTGCTTATAAGTTTCACCATAATGAAAAATTAGCTTCATCGTTCCGTCTGGGACAATCGTATTTTTAAGGGGTGTATCTTCTTTTGCACTTTCCAATGTCCAGTAGCACATAACAAATTCAGCTAATTCGCTCGTTGGTTTAAATATTTTAGGAATCATTGGTATATTGTCACTTTAAAACATTGATGTTCTTTTTTTAAAAATAAAACACCTTTCTAATAATTTAATAAATGAATTATAAAAGTGTTTAATAAATCACCCATTTTTCAATAAATTATCTGCAAATTTTGGTGAAATTCTTTGAATGAATCTTAACAGTTTTGTTTTGCCAATATTGCTTTCAAATCGAATATTTTTTATTTGCATACTAAATTTTGATAGCGGATATATATGTCCAAACGATAAAAAAGATTTGCAAAGGTATTCTAAACCACAAATAAACCAATCCATTGCCATCATACGTTGCTTTTTGATAGTCAATATGTTTGATGGCTGCATATATATTTGCGGGAAGCAAAAGTAATAAAAACAGAATAATTGCCCATCCTGAATAAATGCTTAATCTTGGGATTAATAAACAAAGTCCAAGTAAAATTTCTAGAAACCCGGTTAGGTAAATGACTTCTGTTTTTAATGGAACGATGGGTGGCAACATCATTGCCATCCCTTTTGTGAACGCAAAATGACCTATTGCGGTAAAAAACAACATGGCACACATTCCAATTCTAGCGGATAAAAAGAGGTCGTATTTTTGAAATGCTAATTTTATAATAAAAATAGAAATCAAAAATACGCTCAGTAAAACGATTAATGGTTTCATAGACTTTATTTCAATTTTATATTGATAATTATATCTTGTTGGGTCAATTCAAAAGCAGATTCTTCAAAAGTTGCTGCTCTTAAGCTTGGCAATATATTATTAGAAAATCCATATTTTTCTTTCGGAACTCCGAATATATTTTTATCGAGTTTATAATTGTCATTTTCGTCTAAAAATACCGCAATAGCATATTTTCCTTTGGGAATATTTTTAAATACTACGTTCCATTCGGTTTGGTTATTAACCACAATTTTCTCGCGATAAATTGCCTTTTCATTTACCCTAAAAGCTTCTGATTGATTGTACCAACCAATATATAAAATACCTTTTACTTTGTCGAGATTTGTTACTTTAACGACCTGCTTATTTTCTTGGCTAAAACTGCTAAATGCGACAAGAACACTAAGAGAAAGCGTCAGCGAAATTTTCTTATTTATTTTCATTTTAAAATTTGTTTAGTAAGCCACAAAATTATTGACTGACTAAACTTTAAACAATGAACCTAGGTTAAGAAATTCGTTAAATTACTTTTTATACAGTTTTTGTATAAAATTATTTTCTTGATTTTAAGCAACTAAAAATGTTTTTTATCTTTTTCTGTTAAAATTTTTAACAATTTGCTTTAAATTAATATTAAGCTAATTAATTTTGGCAAATAAAAGTTACATATTAACCTAAAGCATCATTAATCAATTATAAATCTAACCATGTCTCAAGATCCTCACGAAGAACACCCAAAACCAAAACCCAAAGCCAGTCCGTTTAAAAAAAATCCTTTTTTTGGGTTTATAGAAGATGTCTCAGAAAGCTTCATATTTTGGAGTAGATGGATTCAAGCTCCGATGTACATGGGGTTAGTTTTTGGTTCAGCAATGTATGTTTACAAATTTTTTATAGAACTATTTCATTTATACAGCAACATACAAGAAATGACCGAAGTAAAGTTAATGCTTGGTATTTTGTCTCTTGTGGATATTACTATGGTAATTAATCTTGTAATAATGGTTATCATTGGAGGGTATTCTATTTTTACAAGTAATATTGACGTTTCTCATCATGAAGACAAACCCTTGTGGTTAGAAAATATGGATGCAGGAATTTTAAAAATCAAATTAGCTACTTCATTAGCTTCTATATCTGGAGTCCATTTGTTAAAAACTTTTATAAATATTCGTGAAGAAGCCGTTTTAGAAACTTATGAAGGTATTTATGTTGAAATCGTAATTCATTTAGTTTTCATTTTATCTGCTTTATTGCTTGCATTGGTAGAAAAAGCTTTGGAAAACCACCGACCGCATTAAAAATTTTAAGGGTGTAGATATATATTTACACCCTTTTTAATTTTCATCATTAATTATTTTCATGAATAAATCAACACTGTTTGTACTATTAATTTTCATTTTTCATACAGTTTTTTTTTCAAGTGTTTTCTCTAAATCAGAAATCATTATGGTTTCAAATCAATCTGAAATCTCTTTAAAAGGTTATATTTATAAAAAAATTAATAATGAAAATTGCGATAAAATTGAATGCTTAATTTTATCGACATCAAGTTTTGAATTACAAAATAAATCTAACTTCCAACTAGGTTATGATTCAAAACCAACATGGTTTAAAATAAATATATTTGCTCAAGACAATCAAAACGTTTATCTTTTTACTGATTTTCCTAATAGTAACCAAGTAGATTTTTATTGGGTCAAAGAAGGAAAAGTAATAAAACATACAGCTTCAGGAATAGATGTGCCATTTAATCAAAGAGAAGATTCTTACCATTTGTTTAATAGTAACTTGGAATTTAAAAAGGATAATTATTATCAAGTTTATGTAAGAATGAATAACAAAGCTGGCTCATTGAACGCTTCTTTTTATTTAAAAAACAAAATGAGTTTTGAAAATTATTTACAAAAAATAACCTTAATTAATATAGTATTTTTTGTGTTATTGTTTTTAGTAATTTTAGTAGCAATAACAACAGGATTTATTTTAAGAATGAACGTATTTTATTATTATTCTTTTTATTTGTGTTGTATTTTTATGGTCATTTTATCAAATGAAGGTTGGGCATATAAATATTTATGGCCCAATTCTTCAACTATGGCATATATTTCGAAAGCACTATTTGCAATGCTTGCCATTACTAGCTTTATTAATTTTATAGAACATTTTTTGACTCCAAAAAATGTAACTTTTAAAAACTTTACTGTTAAAATTAGTTCAATTTACTTTTTTATTTTCTCCATTCTTTTCCTTTCTTTTTTTATTTTCATTAATAATGATTTGGTAATCAGTAAGTTGGTTACTTTTTTAACTTACTTCTATTTATTAGGTTTATGTATAATTTTTTATTATATCAAAAAAGGAATTAATGATAAATCTGATAATGTTAAATATTTGGCATATTCTTTTATTCCAATTTGCTTATTTTCTTTGGTATTAATATTAAAAAATTACAATATAATTCCATACCATCCTTTACTTTTTTATTCTTTTCCTTTAGCCATTACGATAGAAGTCGGAATTCTTTTTTATGCAATTATTAAAAAGATTCATCATAAAGTAAAGGAAGCTACATTGCTTGAATCAAAACTTCAAGAAATAGAAAAAGAAATGATTGAAGCCCAAAAAAATAAAATTCCTGAAATTCAAGGTGAAAATATAGATTTAAATTTAAAAGAAAATATACCTTTGAATAACAAAAATGAAAAAGTTAAAAAGACTAAAGATGAAATCAAAGAAGAATTAGGGGAGAAGCAATATTATGAATATTTAGAATTAAAAGAAAAAGTTAAAAATCAAATCATAAATGAAAAGCACTATTTGGATTCAGAGTTGTGCATTAAAAAATTAGCTGTTTTAACAGGTACACAATCATATATACTTTCTGCCATGATTAATAAATTTGAAAATCAAAGATTTTCGGACTATATTAACACTTTTAGAATTAATGAAGCTAAAGAAATGTTGATAAGTGATGAATATTTTAATTTAACTATTGAAGGAATATCTCAAAAATGTGGTTTTTTTAATAAAAATACTTTTTATACAGCATTCAAAAAGCAAACGAATTGTACGCCAAAAGAATTTATGGAAGCTCAATCAAACAAGAATTTAATGAGTTTAAAATCGTGATAAGATTTAAAGTTATATTATCTTTTCTAACGTTTCTTTACTTTCATAGCTATACTTCTATAGCACAAGATGCTAATATTGAATGGGCAAATAAAGTATTAGAGTTTTCTTCACAGACTGAAGAAAAACGGTTTTCTGCCTTACAAATCTTGGGAAAGCCCAATTCAATGCCTCAAGGTGGAAGTAATTTTTCAGCTTGGAGACCAGATTACCCTGAAGAAAAAGGAAAAAAAAAGAAACAATTCATTAAAGTTGCCTATGAATCTCCTATGTATGTGAAGCAAATTAGTGTTTTTGAAAACTACAAATCGGGTTCAATAACCAAAATTTCGCTTTTTGATACAAAGGGAAAAGAATATGTTGTTAAAAAATTTGATTTATCAGAAAAAGCTGGTACTCATTTGGTTAGAAATATTGTTATCGAAAAGACTCCTTATTTGGTAAAATCTTTGAAAATTTATTTAGATAATCTAAATATTGAAGGTTCACAAATAGATGCTGTTGCTATCATTGACAAAGAAATGATTATGTCTGCACAAATTAATTTATCAAAAGATTTAATATTTGATAAAATGCCAGAAAACCTAGGTAAAAATATAAATACTAAATTTCCAGAATTACTTCCAGTCATTTCTGCAGATGGTAAATCGCTTTTTTTCTCAAGAAGAGATGATCCAGGCAACATAATTAATGGGGCAGATGATATTTATCAATCTAATATGTTAGATGATGAAAGCTGGACCGAAGCCCAAAACATAGGCCCACCAATTAATAATAAAAGTTTTAATAGCCCAATTACAGTATCTCCAGACGGTAATATAATGTATGTAATGAATAGTTACAATTTGAATGGGACGATGGGTGAGGGTTTGTCTTTTTCTAAAAAAACAGCCAATGGTTGGTCATTTCCTGAAAAGATTAAAATAGATAAATTTTATAACCGAAATGAATACAATGAATTTTCAATCTCCAATAGTGGCAGAATATTACTTTCTACCTTAGAAAGAGAAGAAGGTTATGGTTCAAAAGATATTTATGTAAGTTTCATTAAAAATGATGGAACATGGACTGTTCCCAAAAATTTAGGAGCTTCTGTCAAT
>JAAFJZ010000100.1:5345-8200 GCA_013298205.1 Cytophagales bacterium | reverse complement strand
CCTCTCTTACTTTTGAAATAGGTAAAAGAACCATTTGTTTTTTCCCTTCTACAATAATATCTCCATAAATTTGACTAGTTTCATTGGCTATCTCCTCATCAGAAAATGTAGCATATTCCTCAGTCATATTTTTGATAACCTTATCTAAATATTCGTCTGTAAGGGCTATTTTGTATTTTGTAAAAGTTTGATTGTAAACTGAAGAATAATCAACTTCTTTTTTCTTACCAATTTCAAATGAGAAATCAAAATCAGATTGTGAATCAAAATCTATAATTGGGCTTGTTTCATCAATTATAGGTTCAAATAATATCTTGATATCTTTTTCCTTAAGGAAAGTATTAATATTTTGACTTACCAATTCATTTACTAAATCAGCTTTTACGGCTGTTCCATAAAGTTTTGTAATCAGACCAACAGGAACTTTCCCAGCTCTAAAGCCTTTCATAGTTACCGTTTTGGCATACTCTTTTATTTTTTTATCAAATTGCTCTTTATAATCGCTGTGATGTAAAGTAACTTTTAACTTTGCGTCTGTGCTGGTTTCGTTTTCGAGAAGTATGTTCAAAGTAATCGCTGTTTTGTTATTTTGTAATTAAAACGCAAAAATACCAAAATCCATTGTGATAGAAAAGTTAATTAATCTTTTTTTAAAAAATCAAAATATTTTCACCTGAAAATCAAGTATTTACATCTAAATATATTGAGCAAATAAATAAAAAAAGGCTATACCTTTAGAAAGATATAGCCTTTTTTTATTAAAAAAGAAAAGAAATTATTTGATAGCGTTCATAAATTGCTCACTCGCTTTGTATTTACTGAATTCTAAATCTTCTAAAGCTTTAGCTTTTAAGTTGCCATCTTTTGAAATTGCTGCTTTTAGATTAGTATAAACTACATCTGACTTATCCATTCTCGCTCCAATAATAGCCGAAACATAATACGATAATGCAGTTTCATTATTTTTAATTTCAGACATTTTTGAACCTGCTTTTTCAAAATCTTTATTTAATAGATAAGCTAATCCCAAATTATATTTAGAATTTAGGTCGTCAAAACCTTGAGTCAGACTACTAATAGCAGAAGTGTATTTTCCATCAGTAATTTCTAAATATCCTTTTAAGCTATTCATACCTTTTAAAACAGAATCGCCAGGGCTAAGTTTAGAAGCTGCAACCAAAGCATTTGCTGCTTGCAGTTTATCTCCGCTCATCAAATAAGCCGAAGCAAGATTTACAGAATTTACGGCTGATTCTTGTCTAGTTTTAGATATTTCTAAATGAATTTTAGCTTTATCAAGCAATTCTTTTCTTTTAGAAATATCAGTTTGAGCAATTGCTTGAGCTAAGTATAGTGCTCCTAAATTGTTGTGGCTATACCAAGCATCGTTTTTCTTGATGGCAGCTTTATAAATAGCTTCTTTTTCACTTTCTATAGGTGTAAGGGTGGCAGCAAAAGCTAATTCGTCATCTCTTAACGAATCAGAACTTGTTGTTCCGTTGCTTATGCTTTTGCCAAGCATTGATATTTCAGCAAATGTTTTTTTCTTTTTAACTACTCCAATATCTGTTTTTGCAGTTCTAAGTATAGGGTAAATAGATTTGAATAATTTAGGATATACAGGTAAAGATTGTAATTTTAATTCTTTGCTTGTGAAATCTTCAGAGCCATTTACTACTTCCATTATTTGTTGTTTTTCTTCAACTGTTAATTTTGAGGTTGTATCTAAAATAGCTTTCAAACCACTCCATTCATCCACAACAGATTTTACATTAAATACAATAGAATCAGCTTTTGAATTGTAGTTGTATTTTTTCATCATATTGGCATAGTATTCTTTAACTGCACGAGCTCTCAATTCTGATAATTCTGAGTTTTTTCTTTCTGAACCTTCAGGCGAGTGAGTCCCTGTAATTTCTACTACTCTGGTAGTTTTTTTTGATTTGATAAAATTTTCAAAATACAAACCTACTTTACCTTTTAAGTCTTTAGGTAAAAGTTTTGATTCTGCTTTATCAAACCCAAAATTCACAAAAATAGATTCGAGTTCTTCTTTGCTATTGTATTGATGAGGGGCAAAAAAGCTGTAAAATCCTGGTGTTGCTAGTTTTGAAGTTGTTATGATTCCGCTTGCAATTGTTAATTCTGGTGTAGCTTTACTTTTATTATTGATGTCTGAAGCAGTACCAATTATTGAAACCAAACCTTTTTTTAAATCTGGATTGTATGCGAAACCAAATTTTTTCGATGCTTTTGGGTTTTCTTTATCAGCGTTAGGGTATTCTGAAAGTTTGAAAGGTATTTCACCTAAATTTAATTTTTGATCCATCGTTTTGTATAAAACAGAAACGGTATAGAGCTTATCTTTTTTAAGCAATTTAACAGGTAAAATGGCTGACATTTCAAAAATAACAGAGTCTCCATGTACTTCTAATGGATTAGGAGTGATTGTCAGTTTTTGTTCTTTTGCCATTTTTATCATTTGCGCCAAAGTACAGCCACCTAAAGAAATAGCGCAAAGAGCAAACAAAGTCATTTTTAAAAATTTCATAATTTTTTGGAATTAAAGGTTAATTGATTGTAATTTTTCTGCAATCTAGGTAGTTGATTGATAAAACACAATTTTTTCATATATTTTAAGAATAAAATATATTTTTTTGAAATTAATATTAACTTTGTAATATAAATTAACAATTGTGATTAAAAAAATACAATCTTTTTTTGAGCTTCAAGCTTTTGGGGTTTGTAAAAAATTAGGAGATCAGTTAGGCATAGCCTCTGGTAGCATAAGGCTTTATTTCATATACCTATCTTTTTTTACTTTTGGGTCTCCAATAATAATTTATTTTATTTTG
>JAAFJZ010000100.1:0-5335 GCA_013298205.1 Cytophagales bacterium | reverse complement strand
AAAGTACAGTCTGGGATTTTTAAAACAATTTTTTGAAATTTTTATCTTATACTCAATACAAAACTATTTTAAAGCCATAATTTTTTTCATACTTTTCTTTTTTCAGTTTTTGATTTTAGAATGATAATTTTATTGAAATTAGCATATAGTTTTAAAACGAAGTTCTTGCTGCGGTGTAAAGCCTCATGTCTTTGTATTTCATATTAAAACGTTTCGCCACTTTTTTATTAGTCAAACTACCTTTGTAAGTATAAACTCCTTTTTGAAACCATTCTTTTGCATAAATCAATTCCTCTATTCCTCCATATTTGTCTGTTTGCAATAAAATAGGTGTTAGAATATTGCTTAATGCAGTAGTTGCCGTTTGAGCTACACGAGAGGCGATATTGGGCACACAATAATGAATAACATCATGTTTTACAAAGATCGGGTTTTTGTGTGTGGTAGCTTGTGAAGTTTCAAAGCAGCCACCTTGATCTATGCTTACATCTATTATAATAGAGTTGGGTTTCATACCACAAATCAGTTCTTCATTCACAACACATGGGCTACGGTCTTCTTCTGCTCTTAAAGCACCCACTATGACATCGGCTTTTTTGATTGCATCATGAATAGTAACCGCATCTATTGTAGAAGTATAAATATGATGGTTGAGTAATTGCTTTATCCTTCTTAATTTATAAATATGATTATCAAAAATTTTGACTTCTGCTCCTAAACCTAATGCTGTTCTTGCTGCATATTCAGCGACTGTTCCTGCACCTAAGATTACAACTTGAATAGGAGGCACGCCTGTAATTCCTCCAAGTATTACGCCTCGTCCGTTGTTATTACTATTTAAATATTCGGAAGCTATGAGCATTACAGTACTTCCTGCTATTTCACTCATTGCTCTAACTATTGGTTTTCCTCCAAGTTTATCTTCTATAAATTCAAATCCCAAAGCTGTAACATGGTTAGAATTTAATGCATCAATATACTCAGGACATAATTCTGCTAATTGAATCGTAGAGATTAATGTTTTGCCTTTTTTTATTAATTCAATTTCTTCAATTGAAGGTGGTTGAATTTTGAGAATTACGTCAGTTTGGTAAGCTTCATGTGGCGAATATACAATTTGAGCACCAGATTCACTATACGATCTATCACTAAACTTGGCTCTGTTTCCTGCTCCCGTTTCTATTTTAATTTCATGTCCATTCTGAACTAACAAAGAAATTGATTCTGGCGTTAAAGGTACTCTGTTTTCAAAAGGACTTGTTTCCTTTGGTATTCCTATAGATAAAGTTTTGTTTTTTTCAACTTCTTTCAAAAGCGATTCTTGAGGATAGGCTACAGCTTCTTTTGCGAGCTCTCTTGTTTCATCTTTTAAAAACTTATTCATTATGCTTTCTATTATAGTTCAAGGCTTTAGTCTGCAAATATAACTTTAAGAGTTGAGTTTTGAAAGTTTTTAATTTACGGAAAAAAAATCAAATTGGGCGTGCCCCAAGGGTCGTGCTATCGCTACAAGCCTCTTTCGTTCCTCAAGAGGGCTTTTCACTCTATCACTCACGCTTAACACACCTCAAATCAATACCTAACAATCGAGAAAATTGTAATTCACTAAAAAAAGCTCAACGAATAGAGGAATTGAATTAAAGCACTAAACCAATTAATAAATATCTTTTTACTATTGAGTAATATATTGTAAAAGTTCGTTTAACTATTTATCAGTAAAGTTTTTTTTCAGATTTATCGTAAATAGAAAGTAAATAGCACCATTAGTAAAAACAAAGTTGGTAATAATTCTAGCACCGCCACTTTTTCCTTTACCTTTAGATGTAGTAGCAAGGCGTATTTTACAGCAGTTATTTCCAAGATTTTTACCTTGTTAGGGTTTTTGTTCAAGGCTTTCAATCAGTTCAAGATATTCTTCTTTGATTGAGGGGTATTTTTTACTCAATCGCTTTAATTGTTTTTCAAATGGCGGTATGAGTAGTATGCTATAACTCATTGTAAAGTTCTCTTGCCGTTTTTAGCTTTAATTTTCCTTTTCTCGAAAGAGCAAGATTTTCAACAGCTTCTTTTATCTCTTCAATAAGCAAAGCCTTTTCGTTAGAGATAGTTTTTGTTTTTAAATAAGATAAGCCCTTTAATAATTCCATTAAGTACACTGCCTTGCTGTCATTTATATCTTGTATTACTTTCATCGTATATTTTTAGCTTTACTTAATTATTGAGTTGAGAAAATCATGAAATTTTAGCTTTTTTAGGTATGTATCGTCCTAAAAAAAGCTTATTCAGATTCTTCTTAAGATAAAAAAGCACTTCATCTTCTCAAAATATATAATATAATGTGTTCTTTTTGTGAATAATGTTTATATATATTAATGATAATTAGGATATATAAAAGCATAGGCGTATATTTGCAAAATATTAAAGGAATAGGGCAAACAAATTAAACAAAATTAAATAAAACCTCTTTTTTTATTGCATACTACTCTTTTGGACTTTTTGGTCACCGTCCATAATTTTTAGTTTTCTTTCGTTTCATAATAAAATAATAATTCAGTAGAATGGCATATTCGCAAAATACTTTTATAAAAAAACAAAAAGAAATAGAGAAAAAAAAGAAAAAAGAAGAGAAAGAGCAGAAAAAGAAAGAGAGAAAAGAAAATTCAGTTGGAGGTGATTTAGAAAACATGTTAGCTTATGTTGATGAATACGGTAATCTTTCCACTAAACCACCTGAAATTAAACCAAGTAAAAAACAATAACAAAAAAACAAAATGAAAAAAGGAACAGTAAAATTTTTTAATTTCACAAAAGGTTTTGGATTTATCCAACAAGAAGGAAGTAATGAAGATATTTTCGTACATCAATCAGGTTTAGTAGATTCTATTAAAGAAAAGGATTATGTAGAATTCGAAGTTGAAAAAGGAAAAAAAGGTTTGAATGCTGTTCAAGTACAGTTAGTAAAATAAAAAAAAGGGAAGTTTAAACTTCCCTTTTTTTTTGTATCTAAAACTCTTGTTTACATTTTTTATTTTTTTGTAAATATTTAAAGGATGTATATAGTTTTCTGTTTTTTAAATAGTCAAAATTATGATCATTTTGATATGCCTCCCTTTCAAAACTTATATTTCTATATGCCAAAATTTTATTTTTGTATTGAAATAACCTAAACACAAATTCAAAAACGTACCAAATTAAAAAGAAAATAAGAAACATTTCTTTTTGCTGATAAATGTGAATATTTTCATGATTTAGTAATTCTGGCTTTAGTGAATTTTCTTTTTTATTGAAAAACACAAAAGGAAATAATGTAAGTCCTTGAAAATGTTTGGGTACAATTATATTTGATATAACAACTATCATCTTTGGATAGCTAATTTCCCTCCGATTGTTTCTTCACCTGAATCAGAAATCATAATTAGAATATATAAGCCACCTTGAACAGTTTTGCCATAATTGTCTTTTTGGTCCCAAGATACAGAACTACCCAAACCCTTTAAATCCTTGATTAAACGACCATTTATATCAGTGATTTTAATTCTACCATTGTTAGGAGCTCCCACTATTGTTATCAAACCCTCATAGTTTTCATTTACAGGATTTGGATAAGAGGTTAAAATCTGTGCGTCTATTTGTGTTTTATCTATTGATTCGCCTCTAAATGAAACCACGCCTTCTGATGTTAAAATAAATACTTCGCCAGTGCGCTGGTTTACTTTGACATCTAAAATATTGGAAGAAGGTAATGGGCTGTTTTGCTCATTAAATTCATAAATTTGTTTGGATACATCATTGCTAAATAAAAATAAACCATTTGGGGTTCCAAACCATTTTTGACCACCTGCATCTATATCCATGCAGTTTATAAACTGACCTTCCAGAAGGGGTTTGCTGTTATAAATGGGTTTGGAAGAATCGAAATTTCTATTTTCTAATGCCGATATTGGGTTTAAGAAAACACTAACTCCTTTTCCAGTTCCTACCCAAATAGACCCAGAAAAATCTTTTGCCATACACATAACCAGGTTATCAGCTAAATTACCCGCACCTTTATCGCTTGTAAATTGCCTACTATTTTGGGTTTTATTGTTTTCATTAAAAACAAACAAACCGTTCTGATTGGTATTGCCAGTTATGATCCATTTGTTATCGTAATCGTCTATTAATATTTTTCTAGGAACAGCCGATTGGGTATTATTTCCAAAAAGGAATCCTTTAAAAGTTTTATTAGGGTATCGTACATGCAGAGAAGGAAAATTGAGATTATTGGCAGCCCAAGCAAGAATCCAAAGTTTACCACTTTTATCAATTGCCAAGTCAGTTATTCGATTATAGTAAAAATCACCAACTGAATTTGTGAGTGTACTACCTTCTGTGCTGTTATTGATATATTCTTTTATTCCGCCATTTTTATCACTTACAATAACACCATTTGCAATTGTGGCAATATAAAGTAAATCATTTTCAGATTTTATTATTGAGGTTATATCTGAATTTTGAGTATCTAAATATGACCAATGCGAATTATCCCATCTATGTATTTTGCCAATTCTACTTAGCCCAGTAAAAATATTGTCAAAACCTCCTGGTAAAATCCAAGAATTACCATCAAAATAACTAAGCGAAAATGCATAAGAATTTATAGGTCCATCCGGATAAATTCCAACTGAATTGGGTTTAAGTAAACCTTGTTCAAAATCAGCAAACCAAACTTCTTTGTTTTCATCCACAATAATATCTCGTAAGTCTGAGTTGAATGTTTTGCTTGAAATAGTTTCGGTTGAATCAATTTCAAGCAATTGATTATTGCAAACTATGTAAAGAATGTTGTTAAAAGATTTCAGATTGTGTACCGTGCCATTCAAGCTAATGTTGGGTTGTAGGTTCCAAGTATTGTTTTTATATAAATAAACATTTTTACTTTCATCTATAGCGTACATTTTGTTTGCGTTTTTCTTAATTAGAATTGCAGAAAATAAAGCTGAGTTTTTCTTTTTCCAATTGGAAACATCTTTTTTGTTAACGTTAAAAGCATTTGAAGCAAAAATAATTCCTTCACGGGTTGCCAAATATAAGGTATCTTTAAAAACTTCTGAACCTAAAATAGCTAAATTACTATTTCCAGTACCTAAATTTATGTAGCTATCAATAACTTCTTTTTTGATTATATCTATTATTACTAATCCAAAATCACAAGATACATAAACGTAGTTTTGAATAATATTCAAATGGTTTATTTTTTTTGAAATGCCTACACTACTTCTTTTGATTTGAGTAAGTGTAAAAATTTTATTCCCTACCTTTATATCAATTGTACCATCTGTGTATGATATTATTA
>JAAFJZ010000010.1 GCA_013298205.1 Cytophagales bacterium | reverse complement strand
TTGTACTTTTTAGTTCTGACCTCAAATGGTTTTATTTGCATAAAATTGTTTAAAATCATGGAAGGGATGAAAAAAACTTATTGCATTTAATTGTTTTTTTTCTTTCTAATCAAAAATTGAATTTTAATGAGATAAAATCCTTAGCACAAATACTTAATCTGAAAAATTCACAAAATGCTCAAATTGAGTAATTTATAACGAGTATATACGCAATTTTGGATAATTTCTAACAACAATATCTATTATGGAAGAATGACTTTTTTTATGATTCTATAACAAAATCATTTCCCCATACCCAATTTTAATATCAAAAATAGAGGCTAAATTTATTTTTTTAACAATAGCCAAAATACACCTTATGCTTCCTGCATGAGCTACTATGACAATAGGTTCTTGGGCATTTAGAATCATTTCATCATAAAAATCACTTACGCGTGTATGTAGTTGATGCAGATTTTCGCCATTTGGTGGAGCTACATCTACAAAATTATACATCCAATTGTTAAGCTCATTTGGTGTAATACTTGACCATGTTTTCCCTTCCCAATCGCCAAAATTGATTTCTTGCAAACGTGTATCTTCTATAATATTTGAAAAAGGCAGCTTTTCTTGCAAATAGCTTGCAGAATCTTTGCATCTTTTTAGCGGACTAGAATATATGGTTTTTATATTTTTAGGCAGCTTTTCTAAACAAATATCTAGGTCTTTTTTATAACCATTTGCAAGCGACACATCTAAACTTCCATAAATAATGTCTTTTTCAATAGCAGGTTTGGGATGCCTGATTAAGAATACTTCCATAAAATCACGATGAAAACATAGCAAATTATTTCCCCTATTTGTTGAATCGCCCCAAGACAATCACCAGTATAGCCATCAATCCATTTGGAGAAATACCTAGCCCACAAATATTGGTTGATAAAAATAAGTATAGGCAAAAGCAAAAAAAGATAATTAAGCCAAATGGCACACAATACGACTAAAATCAAGCCTCCAAAAGTACCAAATAGCATTTGTGTTAAATCAAATTTTTTGGCTACAGGTTTTGCTTTAGAATCTGAATCGGCTTTGGCATAAGGAAACATAAAAATAGTTGTAAACGCACCCCAACGACTAAGTGCCTGAACCATAATAAGTACCAAGGCAATTTTCTCAAAAGACAAACGGTTATGGTTGAGAATTTCTAATAAAAAAGCAAATTTAAAGGCCATTAAAAATAGTAAGCCGCTTACGCCATAAGTGCCAAGGCGACTGTCTTTCATGATTTCAAGAATTTTTTCTTTATTCCAGCCTCCACCAAATCCATCACAAACATCAGCAAATCCATCTTCGTGAAATGCACCCGTAGTGAGCAACAATGCGCTGATATAAACCAATACCGAAATCGTATTAGAAAATAAAATGCTAGAAAAAGTCAATAAAATAACACCTATTATCCCAACTATTATGCCAATGAATGGAAAATATTTTGTGGATTTCTGTAATTGTTCTTCCGCATGGTCTATGTGCGCAGGGCAAGGCAATCGGGTATAAAACATGATTGCAGTAAAAAAAAGATTGATTTCGCTTTTAATAAATTGCACGTATTTTTGGGTTAAGATTTGAAATTTTATTCAAAAAAAACAGATCTATCGCTATTCAAATAAAGGTCCAGATTTGGGCCTTGGAACGATTTTTAAATGTTTATACGCCAATTCCGTGGCTTCTCTACCCCTAGGTGTGCGCATGAGATAACCTTCTTTGATTAAAAATGGCTCATAAACCTCTTCTATGGTTTCAGCTTCTTCGCTACAAGCGGTAGCAATCGTACTCAATCCCACTGGGCCTCCTTTGTATTTTTGAATGATGGTAAGCAAAATTCGGTTATCCATTTCATCCAAACCGTTATGATCTACTTCTAGGGCATCCAAAGCTATTTTTGCAATATCCAAAGTAATGGTTCCATTTCCTTTTATTTGGGCAAAATCCCTTGTTCTGCGCAATAAATTATTAGAAATTCTAGGTGTTCCCCTACTTCTTCTTGCCAATTCAAAAGCGGCTTCTGCCTCTATGGGCGTTTCTAAAATCCCCGATGAACGGGTGATAATTTTAGTCAATAGTTTGGCATCATAGTACTCCAAACGGGCATTAATGCCAAACCTCGCACGCAAGGGCGCAGTAAGTAAGCCTGAGCGAGTAGTCGCACCTATGAGAGTAAAGGGATTGAGCCCGATTTGTATGGTTCTGGCATTGGGTCCAGAATCGAGCATAATATCTATTTTGTAATCTTCCATGGCAGAGTACAAATATTCCTCCACTACAGGGCTTAATCTGTGTATTTCATCTATGAATAGTACATCATTGGTATTCAGATTGGTGAGCACTCCAGCCAAATCACTGGGTTTTTCCATCACAGGGCCAGATGTAATTTTTATGCTAGAATTCAGCTCATTGGCTATGATATTGGAAAGTGTTGTTTTCCCCAAACCTGGAGGGCCGTGCAAAAGAACATGATCTAAGGGTTCATTTCTGTTTTTGGCAGCCTGAACAAATACTTTTAAATTGGCTATAATTTTTTCTTGCCCCGTAAAATCATCAAAACTTAGCGGACGTAAAGCCCTTTCTATCTCTTTGTCGGTAGGAGTTTGTTTTTCGGAATCTGAACTAAGAAAATCTTGTCTCATGGGGTTGTTTTCACTCAGATTTTCAAATTAAGAAAAAAATAAAAATCTTAAATCAAAAAAATTAAAAAAATAGAATGTTTTTAAGCTGATTACTTAGCTGGCTCTGGGCTAGCTGGCTGAGCTTGTTGTTGTGGTTGAGCCTGCTGTTGTGGCATTGCACTTCCTCTTTCCAAAGCTCTTTCTACACTTTTACTTTGAGGTATAGTGCCTACTGCTGTATCTCTATCTACCAAGAAGTTAGTAACCAAACAAATAACCATAAGACTGCCCCCCAAACCCCATGTGATCTTCTCTAAAATATCACCAGAATCTCTAACGCCTATTATTTGTGTGGCACCACCACCTACTACTGGGCTAAGCCCTCCTCCTTTTGAATTTTGAATCATTACAACCAAGATGATGAAAACAGAAATGATGGCTAAAATGATGATTGCTGCAAGAAACATGTTAATTTTTTTCTAGTAAAATAATTTTATCCGCAAAGTAAGCACTTTTTTCTGGGAACTTCAAAGATAATTTTTTATACATTTCAATCGCTTTTGTGTATTTCTTTTGTTTCACAAAGATTTGAGCTAAATTTTCAGATAAAAGCTCTTGACTAAACACAGTAGAATGAGCTGAAAAGTCTTTTTTAACTTCTTCAATTTCTGCTTCAATGTTTGGCTTTTTAAGTTTAGGAATATTTCCTAAAAACTGATCTATAAGGGCATTTTGTTCACTTTTTTCTTCTATTTGTGGATGCAATTTGGCTGTTTTGTTTTTTAAAAACTCTAAATAATGTAAGAGCATCAAATCGCTTTGTGGCAAGCCATCAGATTCTGTTTCCTCAGTTTCAAAAAATACGCTTGTATTTGCATTTTTGTGTATACTATACTCTTGATTTTTTTTAATTATTCCTTCCAAAACAGGTGTTTCGATTTGACTAGGAATATCTTTTTTTACTAATTTAGTTTCGCTTAAATTTTCATCATTGTTCGTTTCGATGTAGTTAGTTATTTCTTTTTCAATCGGTTCTTCTGCTATTTTATTCGATTCAAGAGACTTTATTTTTAGCTCCCTAAGTTTTTGAAGTTGATCTTGGATTTCTTGATAAATATCAGAACTTAAGTTTTGGGAGATGGTTTGAGTAACTTCATTTGTAATTCTCAATATTGGTTTTTCTACCAATTTTTCATTTAAAGTTTCGACTTGGGGTTTAATATATGGCATAGATGCTTTTAAAAAATTATATAATTTATCTTTTGCTGTTGAGAAAATAAAAGCTTTTTTCTCCATTTGATTAGCCAAAAAATGATCTGATTTCTGAGCTATTTGCGCTTGAAAATAATATAAAGACTGACAGTAAGGAAATAATTCAGACCACTCTTGTAAATCTTTCAAAGAAAGTGAAGATTCTTTAGGGTTTAAAAAAAGATCATTAAATTGTGAAACTTGAGACATATTACCAATTTGCTAAAGACTTATTAAATATATCCAAAATAATGGCATCTAGATTTTCATCAATATCACTCTGGCTTGAAGATTCATACTGACTCAATGTTCTATTCGAAGGAAAATCTAAATTTGCTGGCCCTGCTATTTCTTGTTCAAAATTCTCTTTTTCGTTTATTCTATTCGTAAACTTGGCTTTAACCACTATTCTTAATCTCATCAAAGGAGCTACGGGTGCTACATTGGGATTGGAAGAGTTTTGAGCTGAAACGGGTACTAGCCTATATTCGCTTATCGTGCCTTCAAATTCTATATCTCCATTATTTTTAACTACTTGCAAATTGGTGTTTTTTTGAAAGAAATCCCTCATTCTTTCCGAAAAATTTTGACTCAATTGTGCAGGTCCATTACCAGAAACATTTATGAAGTTTTTAATAGCTATAGTTTTAATATCAGGTGAAATATTAGAACCTGTGAACGAATAAATCCCACATGATTGAGCTAAGATTATTGCGAGACCTAAAAATAAATATTTACAAATCTTCCAAATCATATTCTTTAAGTTTGCGGTAAAGTGTTCGCTCAGAAATTCCCAAATCTTTGGCAGCGTTTTTCCTTTTTTGACCGTTTCGTCTTAACGCTTTAATTATTAACTCTTTTTCATTGCTTTCTAAGAGTAAGGATTGCTCCTCCATAATATGAGAAATATCTTCTGTGGTATCATTGCCATCAGTTTTATTCTTTTGAACTAAAATAGGTTCTTCATTTATAGATTGAGAAGTCGGTAATGAACTAATAGGTGAGTAAAAGTTATTTCCTAAATTGGCAAAGTTTACCTCAGTATCTTGTAATGGAGATAATGCATTTGGGTCAATCATTTTGTTTTTTAATATATCGTTTACTACTTTTTTTAGCTCAGACATATCTTTTTTCATATCAAAAAGTACTTTATACAACAATTCTCTTTCCGTGAAACTTTGATCGTTTGAATTTTCATTGAAATTAAGCAAAGCAGGAAATTTGCTCGATTGCTGTTCGGGTAAATACTTTTGTAAAATAGTAGAATTAATTTCCCTTACGTATTCAAGAACAGAAATTTGTTCAGTTATATTTTTTAGCTGCCTAATATTTCCTGGAAATCGATATTTCAAAAGCAGATATTTAGCATCTTCAGTTAGTTTAAGTGGTTTTGTTTTATATTTTTCGGAAAAATCAGCCGAGAATTTCCTGAAAATGAGTGCTATATCTTCACCTCTATCTCTTAAAGAAGGCACATAAATAGGCACTGTATTAAGTCTATAATACAAATCTTCTCTAAATCTTTTCCTTTCAATGGCTTCAAATAGGTTTACATTCGATGCGGCTACTACCCTTACATCTACTTTTTGGGTTTTTGATGAACCGACCTTAATAAATTCTCCATATTCAAGAACCCTAAGTAGCCTAGTTTGAGTTTCAAGAGGCATTTCGCCTATTTCATCTAAAAAAATAGTGCCCGTATGAGCTACTTCAAAATAACCTTTTCTTGTATCTAAAGCTCCAGTAAAAGCTCCTTTTTCGTGCCCAAAAAGCTCAGAATCAATTGTTCCCTCTGGAATAGCTCCACAATTTATGGCAATAAATGGATTGTGTTTGCGGTGGCTAAGCTGGTGAATAATTTTAGAAAACGACTCCTTACCCACACCGCTTTCTCCTGATATTAACACAGACATATCTGTAGTCGCTACTTGACAAGCTACTGAAATAGCATGAGTAAGCAAGGGAGAATTTCCAATGATACCAAATCTATTTTTTACGCTTTGAAGTTCTTCAGGTATCAATTTTCTTTAGCTTTTGTGTGGTGATTTTGTATATAAAGTAGTCAAAATTAATTTGACGCTACATATTTAATTTCAAAGTTAAATCTTTTTTGCTTTGCTAGCTTAGTTGTAGCAAAAATTTGAATAAAAAAATAGGGGAATGCGTATATGAATTACGAATATTTATCTTTTAGAATTTCTGCAATGGCTATAGTTTCTCTCAAATTTCTTCCAGTTGTTTGAACCAGTAATGCATATTTCATTTGTGTTTTGTATAAAACAATTTCAATAGTTCCGTTTTTATTACTTTTTCTAATAAATTTTGTACCTCCCCAACTTGTCGAACGCATTTCTGTTACATAGACATTTAATTCTAGTCGGTCACACAGTTCATTTAATTCTTTTACTCCATGATGTTGAGCAATATGTCTGGATTTATCTTTTGGTTTTATAGTTGTTTCAACCAAATTAATAGTTCCAAAATCTTCTATTAGTTTAAGAATCGTTTGATTTTCAAAACACGGACTAGAAAACACATTATAAACAATTTCACGTTTTAAGATATTATCTTTTTCAATAATAATCGGCAGTTCTAATTTACGCCAAAATGGAGAATTTGCAAAACTTATACAAAGGCTTTCATACAGATAAGCCGAAGCTAAACCAATACATTCCGTTTTTGTTATTTCATTTGCAGAATCTTCGTAAATAAATTTTGAAGTAACATATTCTTCTTGAATTTGCTCATCTTCATCTTTAATAAATGGAACAATAATTATTCCAAATAAAAAATCTTTATATTCTTTTGATTTAATAAAGTCTTTGTCATTTAACCAATTATCTAAAGTGTAATTTTCACATAAATTGATTTTGTCAGATGTAAAATATGATCGCACTTTTTTAAATCCGTTCTTTTTTGCAGTAGAAATCGTTTTGGCAAAATCTATTAAAGTTTCATTTGCTTTGTATTTATCAGTATTGGAAACAATACTTAATTCGTTCAAAATCAATTCCATTTTTAAAAAAGTTTTGAAAGTTGATTACTCCACTCATCAAGTAAGTTGTCTGGATATTCACTTAAACTACCATTTTTATCAATTTCAATATCAGTAATTTTAGAATATTGCTCTGAATCCGTTATATTTTTATCGAAATAAAATAAAATGATATCGTCTTTTAATAAATTATTTTCTTTTACTGCCACTCTTATGCCGTTTAGGATATGGTCGCTATGTGTTTCAATAATAATTTGCACATCATTCATGGCTGCAAGTGCAATAAGTTTGCCTAATTCTGCTTGCCCACGTGGGTGAATATGACTTTCAGGGTTTTCTATGATTAGCAACTGACCCGGTTTTATTGCTA
Organism: Cytophagales bacterium; assembly: GCA_013298205.1. Lineage (GTDB taxonomy): Bacteria > Bacteroidota > Bacteroidia > Cytophagales > UBA9547 > JAAFJZ01. The sequence goes on along the minus strand of JAAFJZ010000010.1, from coordinate 9,085 downwards.
ATAATGCAGTTACTACTGGCAAAACATACGAAATACCAAAGCCTACATTTTCGGGTTTAAAGTTATTGGTATTTCCAAAGTTTGGTTGTTTATATGCATATTCGAGCTTAATTTCCTCCGAAGAAATGGTAGTTGTTTTAATATTAACTCCTGGTGAAATCTCTCCCATCCATAAGTTAATTTGATTTATAAGGGTCTTATTGACAATATTTTTTCCTGTAACTTCGTCTATAGAAAAAGATAATTTGTGCAACAAATTTTCAAAACCTATCTCATCTCCATGATATGTTTCTATATAATGTACGGTGAATTCTCCATATTTTCCGATGTTCTTTTGCCTAACTACGTTCGAATGGCTTTTGCTGTGAATAGATTTAGGAGGGGTTCTATTGGTATTCAGATATTGAAAATTTTCATTAAAAAGCAATTGAGTCAAATAGCCATTAGTAAAATTATCACTTTTAATAAAATCTTTGTTTTTTACAAACATAATTTCAGATTCAATTTGATAATCAAATTCTATATCCAATAAGTCTGTATGATCAAATTGTAAACCAATAGTTACATTTTCATCTTTCTTGCTGTATTGGTATCTTACATCTTTTGTTGTGCCTAGATTTACGTATTCATTTCCAGGAAATTGTAAATCAATCCTTCCATTGGCTAAATGTTGTGATTGTTTCAACAATAATAAAGATTGGATAAAAGTTGTTTTTCCAGATCCATTTAAGCCTAAAAGTATATTTAATTTTCGCAGTTGAAAATAATTATTTTTTATTGATTTAAAATTTTTGAGATTAATTACCTTTATCATAGAAGCCAATCGTTTTTTGGATTAAATTTTCAATAAATTCATGCCTTACTTTAACATTTTTTTTGTCCCCTGTTGATGTAGAAATTGATTTGAAAAATGTATCATATTTTGCAATTTCTGTGATAAATTCCATTTTAAAAATATCTTTATTTTGCTTAATAAAATCTCTTTTTTGTTCGTCCAATAAGGCAAACTGTACAGAAAGGCAATCAAATAAAGCTTTATTAATTGGAGGAAGCGGAGTTTGATTTTCATTATAAATTTTTCTAAAAGCTTCATTTCCAAATACACTTTTTGCTAAAATCATAGCCGCTTTGAAATCATGCCTAATTTTATCAAGTTCTTCTTGAGATTCGTCATTTATTTTGGCCATTGCTCGAATCATAAATGTATCCAAATCTGGCGTGTAGTTTTCATATCCAATTAGGTAAAAACAAAGGAAACGGTTGGCAAAATCTCGATCCAGCATTCGTTCCGTACTAATTTTTCTATTAGTGGCTTCTAAAAATTCATTACTGTGGGCAAGTTCTGCGACAAAATCTGCAGGTTTTCCTTGAAAAAGTGCGTGTCTTATTTCTTGAGGGTTTAATACCAACCCTCCGGTATTTATTCGCTTAAAAATATTGAATTTTACTTCTGTGGGTGTGCCAGGCATTATTTTATATATCACAACTTGTGATTCTTCTATAATTCTTTGTAAATCACCTAAATCATCCCACCCTTTGCCATTCAATTGGGTTAAAAATTCTAGATTGGTTAATTTTAACGTTTTTTTAACTACAAAATTTCGGATGCTACTTAATCTTTGCAAACCATCCACTACAAGCCACATATTTTCATCAGTTGCATCGAAGAAAAATGCTGGCAAAGGAAATTTTATTAAAATAGACTCAATTAACCGACTTTGTTTTTCCTTATCCCATAAATCGTCTTTGCGTTGAAAATACGATTCGGTATTTAATTGAACAGAATCTCTTGCAATTCTTTTTATGAGTGTATCGAGCGAAGGAGTTTTGGTTTCAATGTTAATTCTAGTCGGATCAAATGGTTTGTCCATATAAACAGAGTTAGCTTCTATCGACTCTTTCTCTATTTCTTCCGTTTCACTCAAAATTTCACTTGAGGGGTCTAAAAATTTCTCATCAATCAATGTATTTTTCAAAATCGTGTTTGAAATCATTTATCATATTTAATTTCAAAGTTAAATCTTTTTTGCTTTGCTAGCTTAGTTGTAGCAAAAATTTGAATAAAAAATAGGTAAATATCTGTATAAATTACGAATATTTATCTTTTAGAATTTCTGCAATGGCTATAGTTTCTCTCAAATTCCTTCCAAACGTTTGAATCAATAATGCATATTTCATTTGTGTTTTGTGTAACACAATAGCTATACTGTCCTTTCCTTAACATAGGTAATAGTAAAGATACATTGACTTGAGTTAGAATAGTTTTTGGACTTGTTTAAAAAATAATCAAACTTTAGTAAAGAAAGTTCAAATAGAATATAGCCTTAATTTCAACGTATTAAATTTCAATTATTATAGGTATAAAAAGCGCAAATTCAGAATTGAGTTCAAGAAAATTAAGTATTTAAATCATTAATAAAATAAAGCACGATTGAGCCAATTGCGAATAAATATAAGCTAAATCCTCACAAATTTCAACATAGAAAGCAGAAGCGATAGCCGATTTTGAGCAAGATTTTAGATTGACTGATCTAACAAAACTTGATAATCCTTTCTAAAATTAACATACTGATTTTTAAATATTTATAAAATTACTAGAGAGAAATTTTAGTCAAAACGGAAGGATTTAAAAACAATAAAGCGTTATGAACAAGCATGTGCAAACCAATCTTTTTGGCTAGAAAAAAATAAAACAGCAGAGGGATAAAAAATCCTTCTGCTGTTTAAAAGAAATTCGATTAATTATTTTTCGGAACAAACTGAGATTTATAATTGCCTTTTACGCCTACTCCAGTGCTATTGTAATTTACTGGCAAATTTTCAGAAGGTAAATTAGCAGATTCTAAAGGCTTTGGGGCATTTTTATAGTTAGCTGGGTTCTCAAACTGATTTTTGAAAGCAACTACTTGCGTTGGTTTGGCACTCATTTCTTCTTTTGTCAATATTCTGTACTGATTTTTATTTAACTCGTGTTTTGGTTGAGCTTGAGCTCCGATACCAGTTAAACATATAAAACCTAAACCTAAAATTGAACCTATTGCTTTAAAACTATTTTTATTTTTCATGACTATTAATGTTTAAATATATATGCTTAAACGCTTAACAGACACTCAAAATCGTCCTTAGTTATACTGATTTATATTTCGTAAAATACTGATATTTTAACTACGTGTTTTTACTTAGATACTTATTATTTTCTTTTTTAGTGCATATTTAATAAGGTCTGCTGCATTGTTAGCTTTAAATTTTTTTAATAAATTAAGTCTATGTGTTTCAACAGTACGGGTACTAATAAAGAGTTCATCCGCAATTACTTTGGTACTTTTACCATCTGCAACACGTATCAAAATTTCTTTTTCTCTGTCTGTGATTTCAATTTGTTCTTTTTTTAATTTTTTTTGTAATGTCAATCCAGCAGTAAGCAAATTAGTAATATTACTATTAAAATAATTTTTGCCTTTTGAAACTTGATTAATGGCTTCAACTAATTCTGATTTCTCCGTGTTTTTTAATAAATAAGAACTTGCACCCGCCTCAACGCATTTTAAAATATATTCAGGTTCTTCGTGCATAGATAGAATAATAACACCAATTTCAGGAAACTCTTCCGAAATTCGGCTAGTAGCTTCAATCCCATTGAGGACAGGCATAGAAATATCCATAATGATAACATCAGCCTCCGTAGTTTTTAATAATTCTAATAAATCTTCACCATTTTCTGCCTCTGCAATTATTTCTAAGGATATTTCAGTTTTCAAAAGCGACTTTATCCCATCTCTCACTATACTATGGTCATCGGCAAGTATGATTTTAATTTTATTTGTTGACATTTTTATATTTTGGTTAAAGGGATTTCAATCAAAATTGTTGTACCGAAATTTTCTACTGATTTAATACTGAAATTTCCATTTATTATTTGAGTTCTATCTTTCATATTTCTTATCCCATCTTTGAGTATCCAATCTTTGTTTTTTATCATTTGTATGTCAAATCCTATGCCATTATCGGTAATTTCCATCAAAAGTTTATTTTTTATGCAACTAAAATTAATCGTTATTAAACTTGCTTTAGCATGTTTGGCAATGTTATTTAACGCTTCTTGTATGATTCTATAAATCGAAAATTTTACTTCATTTGGTAAATGGCTTGTCATATTGGTGTCTTCAAAAAACACTTCTACAGGTATATTATTGTGTTTAACAAGTGTTTTTATTGCTGCTTCTAAGCCTACATCCCAAAGTACATTTGGCATTAAATTAATTGAAATTCGCTTTATCTCTTGCAAAACAGCGTCAATTCTAGTTTTTAGTTCCAAAATATCACTCGATGGTATTTCAAGTTCTTGTGTTTTAAACCTTAGTGCGACCAGCATTTGAGCAACCCCATCGTGTAACTCCATTGATATCCTTCTTCGTTCATTTTCTTGTCCTTGAATGATCGAAAGTGTTTTCTTTTTGTTTTCTTGGGCAATGATTCGTGTTAATGCCACAAGTTTATCTTTCATATCTACTAATGAATTCCCCATTTTATCTTCCTCACTAGCCGGTAAATATGATGCATCGAAATTACCTTTTCCAATTTCTTGTGCAAATTTTGCAGTGTCATTCAAGCGGTCGAAAAGTGCATTTATATTTTGGTTCATTTCCCCTATTTCATCATTATTTTCCACAGAAAGCCTGTTTATAGGGTTTTTTCCCAATAACAGGTTTTTAATTTCGGCATTTAATTTTGAAATCGAATTTATTATTTTATCAGAAAAGTAAATTGTAGTGCCTACTATTAAGAATAAACTTAAAATCACAACCCAAATCATTTGATTTTTTAGCTTATTTATTGGCATCATTGCTTCACCCAAATCAATTTCAGAAATTAAAGCCCATTTTAAATTGTCTATTTTCAAATACGTGTAAGAACTGAGTACATCAATATTTCGATAGTCTTTGATAATTTCGTTTCCTTCTACCAATGCAAGAGATTTTTTTGAGGCCAAAGTGTTTACTATGATTGCTTTTTGACTGGGCATAATAAAACGAGATTTGCTTCTCATTTTATTTCTAGTATCAACCAAATAAGACTCACCAGTATTACCCATTCCTGTGTGTTGAGATAAAATATTCTGGATTTCTAAGGGATTAATTTTTGCCAAAATAACTCCTTTTATTTCTTTGTTTTTGTAAATAGGAGATGCTACAAAAACGTATGATATAGTATCGTTTTGCAATATTTTTTCACAATCAAAAATTACCATATTCTCTAGCCCTTTTTTGCAATTAGTAACAAATTCATTTGAGAATGAGCTGTCTTTAAAAATATTTTTATTTCTGTACATATTTGATTTTGACGTATAAAAAATCTCCCCATTCTTAGAAATAAACCAAATATTCAAATATTTATGGTGTAGCTTGAATACATCAATTGAGTTTTTTACACTTGAATCAAGTGATTTATAATTTAAACTTTTACTCCCATTGCGTAAAAACTCAGTATATATTTCATCAAAATTATTTTGAGTTTCAGATTGTGTAGAAAAATAATGAAGTTCTTTCTTTTGATTATTCAAATAATCTGTAATCCATTCTTTTTTTAGGGTTTTTATTGAAGATAATTGATTTAAGGTTCTTTCTATTAAAGATTCCTTCATGGTATTGTAGAAATACATAGAAATAAAGGCACTATTAATTAACCCAATTATTAAATAACAAAAGCCAAGTTTATGTCTAATGCTTAAATTATTGTAAAAATCATTTTTTTTTAATATCATAAATTAATTCTACTTAAACGGAATAAGTTTACAATTCTAGTTATTAAAGAAAAAAAGGAGTTGAGAACAAAAACTATTCGCCCAAAATCAAGAAAATACCCCCAAAATACGGCTCTGGGTATTCAGCTTTTAATTTCTCTTGAGCATTGTGAAATGCTTCTCTGATATTGGAGTTCCTACTTCAGTTTTCATAAAAATACGTCATTAATTTTTGAGTGGTCTCATCAATTTCTTTCTACAAACTGATAATTAAGGCTTTTGTACCTGCCACTAAAAATGACCTTTGCAACCAATAAACTCTTTTTTCATCTTTAATTTCACCCACACCAGTTTCAAAAGCAGATATTTAGCATCTTCAGTTAGTTTAAGTGGTTTTGTTTTATATTTTTCGGAAAAATCAGCCGAGAATTTCCTGAAAATGAGTGCTATATCTTCACCTCTATCTCTTAAAGAAGGCACATAAATAGGCACTGTATTAAGTCTATAATACAAATCTTCTCTAAATCTTTTCCTTTCAATGGCTTCAAATAGGTTTACATTCGATGCGGCTACTACCCTTACATCTACTTTTTGGGTTTTTGATGAACCGACCTTAATAAATTCTCCATATTCAAGAACCCTAAGTAGCCTAGTTTGAGTTTCAAGAGGCATTTCGCCTATTTCATCTAAAAAAATAGTGCCCGTATGAGCTACTTCAAAATAACCTTTTCTTGTATCTAAAGCTCCAGTAAAAGCTCCTTTTTCGTGCCCAAAAAGCTCAGAATCAATTGTTCCCTCTGGAATAGCTCCACAATTTATGGCAATAAATGGATTGTGTTTGCGGTGGCTAAGCTGGTGAATAATTTTAGAAAACGACTCCTTACCCACACCGCTTTCTCCTGATATTAACACAGACATATCTGTAGTCGCTACTTGACAAGCTACTGAAATAGCATGAGTAAGCAAGGGAGAATTTCCAATGATACCAAATCTATTTTTTACGCTTTGAAGTTCTTCAGGTATCAATTTTTATTAACACAGACATATCTGTAGTCGCTACTTGACAAGCTACTGAAATAGCATGAGTAAGCAAGGGAGAATTTCCAATGATACCAAATCTATTTTTTACGCTTTGAAGTTCTTCAGGTATCAATTTTTATGGCTTAAAATGTTAATTCAGTTAGTATTAAATAAAGATAAAAAAACCAAAGTCAAAAGAAGAAAATGTCATTAAATTAAATTTCTAGTTTTAAATTAAAACTTATTTCATTCATTAAACCGAAACGTAATCATATGAAATACCTTTCTAAAAACGAATTTGATTCTTTTTAATTCTGTTTTGAACTAGTTTTCAAATATAACTCAAAGTTAAATTTTTTTTTTTCTTCGCAAATCTAGCAAATTTGAAATTTGAATAAAATAATAAATATGGAATATTCTGTTTAAACCTCTACAAGTATATTTTTAAAAATTACTTCATTTAGAATTTGATAAAAAAAACTAATTTTACAAATTAATAATATTGATTAAAAAATCTATGAATCATTTATTTCCAGCATTTTTTAAGTTAGAAGATTTAAAAATCTTAATAATTGGTGGTGGAAATGTGGGTTTGGAAAAAGCAACAGCTGTTTTGGTGAATTCACCTTTGACACATTTAAAAATTGTTGCTACTTATTTCCATCCAGATATGGATAAAATGATTAATCAATATCCAAATGTTGTTTTGCACAAAAGAGAGTATTTGGAAAGTGATTTGGAAGGCATTAATATTCTTATTGGAGCCACTGACAATAGAGATTTGCACGTAAGAATTAGAGAACAAGCTCATAAAAGGAATATTTTGGTTAATATAGCTGATACACCACCCCTTTGTGATTTTTATTTGGGCTCTGTAGTTAGAAAAGGAGACTTAAAAATAGCTATTTCTACCAATGGAAAATCGCCCACTTTGGCTAAAAGAATAAGAGAAAATTTTGAAGAAATTTTTCCAGATGAAATGCAAAGCGTTTTAGACAATATGGAGGCAATACGACACAAACTTAAAGGAGATTTTGCAGAAAAAATTATTAAACTTAATCAAATAACAACTGCCATGAAAGCAAAGGGTTCTAAAGATAAACCTAATTTCAAAAGTTTTTTCAAAAAATTATTTCACTAGCCTTAAAAGTATAATTTTAACCAAATGAATGATTTAAAAAAATCTTTTTCTGGAAAACTAACGGTTATAGCAGGCTGTATGTATGCAGGAAAAACAGAACTTTTAATTTCAAAAGCAAAACAAATTATTAACAATGGAGGAAAAGTTCAAGCTTTCAAACCTAAAATCGACACAAGATATGATATAAAAAATATTGTTTCCCATCAAAGGTTGGTTTTACAAGCCATTGCTTTAGAGGAGATTACGGATATTGACTTATATATTAAAGACAATGAAACTGTACTTTTTATAGATGAAATTCAAATGTGGAAACCTAACTCTGTAGAATTTATTAATTCGTTGGCCAACCGAGGTTATGAAATAATTGTTGCAGGATTAGACAAAGATTTTTTGGGTAAACCATTTGAAAATACTGCTTTTTTAATGGCTTTTGCTGAGGAAGTAATCAAATTAAGCTCAATTTGTGCTATTTCTGGAAAACCAGCTTATTTCACCCACAAGCTAAGTTCATCAAAAGAAAGATTTGAAATAGGTGGTAATAATTTATATGAACCATTATCAAGAAATAACTTCTATGAAAAGATGTAAAAATCGTTTTAAAAAGTGCCTTAAAAAATCAGTATATTTTAATTCTCATTTTTTTATTTAATTTTGCGGTATCAATGAAATTTTCTACACAATTTCAAAATTGATATTAACTTAAATAATTCACGTGAATATTACATTATCTAAAGAAATAAAAGTTGGGCTTTTGGCATTGATTTCTGGAAGTATGCTTTATTTGGGTTTTAATTTTTTGAAAGGAATAAATTTTTTCTCAAAAACAATTACCTACAATGCGATTTTCAAAAATGTTGATGGACTTAAAATTTCTAATCCTATTTTAATTAATGGATTAGAAGTAGGTCGAGTTCAGGCTATTAAGTTAATACCAACTAATGAGCAAATTTTAGTTACTTTTGAAATATACGAATCTTTGCCCATTGGCGATTCTTCTCAAGCTATTCAAGCCAATACAGATTTATTAGGAACAAAAGCAATTATCTTATTTTTAGGTAAAAGCAAGAATTTATTCGAGCCAGGCGACACGATTGCTTCTCGCATTGAGCCTTCATTTGCCGATAAAATATCTGAAAAATTATTCCCTATTGTTGGTAGACTAGATTCAACTTTTATTTATTTTA
>JAAFJZ010000001.1:28698-36140 GCA_013298205.1 Cytophagales bacterium | reverse complement strand
ATTTAAAAGACGAGCGGGAATTAAAAATATTTATAAAAAACAATTTCGTAGTTGGCAAATATGGTTTGACAAAAACCACGATTGACAAAAATAATTTTATGATTATTTACAACAAATGGTTGCAAAGTGTAAAACCTACCATTGCTGTAAATTGGGACATTGCCAAAAAAAATGGCATCATCGATGGCGATTTTTATTTGGCAGATTTGCTTTCAGATAATAATCAGTCTTTGAAAGATAGTTTGTATGTTTTATTAAAAACCGATCATTATGAATTAGATAGAACGCTCGACAATTCAGGATTTTTTAGTAATAAATCAACTAGTTTTAACGACAAAAAAATTGCCCATACCCAGTTTTGGAATAAATACCATCGACCGCCAAAAGAAGATTATTGGGATTATATTGTGGAACGCAGAGATTTGCTTGTTCCGCAAGATGTGCGTGAGCGAAAAGGTAGTTTTTTTACTCCACAAATTTGGGTAGAACTATCCCAAAAATACCTTACCGATGTGCTTGGCAATGATTGGCAAGACGAATATTATATTTGGGATTGTGCTGCAGGAACAGGTAATTTATTAAACGGATTGACTAATAAATACAACATTTGGGCATCGACACTTGACATTCAAGATGTGGAAGTGATGCACGACCGCATAAAAAACGGAGCAAATTTACTAGATGACCATGTATTTCAATTTGATTTTTTGAACGATGATTTTACCAAATTGCCACAATCACTACAAGAGATTATTAATAACCCTGAAAAACGAAAGAAATTGGTGGTGTATATCAATCCGCCTTATGCAGAAGCTAATGCAAAAAAAGGAACTGAAAGCGGTATTAATATCGGCAAAAGTGGGGTGAATTTAACGAAACAGCGTGTAAAGTATGATGTTTTTTTGGGAAAGGGGAAACGTGAACTTTATGCACAATTTGTTGTCAGACTTTATAGCGAAATTAAAGATTGTAAAATTGCGATTTTTTCAAAACTAAAAATCTTAAATGCACCTTTTTATGAAGTTTTTAGAAGTAATTTTCTAGCTGATCTTCAAAAAATGTTTGTGGTTCCTGCAAGTAGTTTTGATAACGTAATAGGAAAATTTCCAATTGGTTTTCAAATTTGGGACACGAATAAAAAAGAAAAATTTAAACAAAATCAAGCTGACTTTTATGATAAAAATGGTGTTTTACAAGGAAAAAAAATGTTTTATTCATACGAAAATACCAAATATATTAACAGTTGGATTATTGAAAAAAGGTGTAAGGAAAGTAAAAATATTGTTGCAAAAATATTTTGTGTTGGTAGTGATTTTCAACACCTAGATTATTGTCGATTAAATAGTCAAAATATTCCTAATCAAGCTGGCTTTACAATTATAGAGGTTTGTATTGAAAACTTAATAGAATGTGCTATTTTTTATGCTGTACGTCATTGTATGGAAGCTACTTGGCTAAATGATCGAGACCAATTTTTATATCCAAATAACACATGGGAAAAAGATACTGAATTCCATAATGATTGTTTATCTTTCACACTTTTTAGTAATAATATTCAATCTAAATTCGGAACTAATCATTGGATTCCATTTACTGAAAATGAAGTAGATGCAAAAGCGAGATTTGAAAGTGATTTTATGAATAAATTTATTATGGGTAAAATAAAACCTGATGAAAAAATAAATTTATTTGCAGTAAGTGAACCAAATGTTCATTTAGAACATCCTTTAAAATTCTCTCCCGAAGCCACGGCAGTTTTTGATGCCGGTCGTGAACTTTGGAAATATTATCACAAACAGCCCAATTGCAACGTAAATGCGGCTTTGTATGACATTCGTGAGCATTTTCAAGGAAGAAGTTCAGCGGGCAAAATGAATAATAAAAGCAAAGATGAAACCTATTCAATGCTTATTGCAGATTTGAGAGATACGCTAAAAATATTAGCCCAAAAAATTGAACCAAAAATATATGAATTTGAGTTTTTGAAAAGGTAAGAAAATAATGTAGCAAATGAAATACCCAAACATCAGAGAAGAGGAACTTAAAAATAAAATAGCCCAAGATTACTTTTGGCTTTATGATTGCACAAAAATAATGGGCAATCTTGATTTTTGTGTGTCTATGCTCCAAACTGATGAAGCACAAGAGCAAGAGTCATTACTTTGGGCTGAGGCCAAAAAAGGCGTTTCAGATGTTTATTTATCTCTAGTTCAGCTTATTCTCACCATTGGTAAGGCTCGCACGTTTGATAAATTTTTGCCACCTGCTATGCTTGGAGCATTTGATAGCGAAAAAATGGCTTTTATTCCATATACAGAAATTTATGAAGTTTTTTACCAAAACGATTTCAATTGGAATGTCGCTCCCTCAAACTACGATACCAAAGAGTTCAAACTTATTTTTGAAAAAGTAAAATCAGTAATTGATAGCAAATCGCTCATTTATTATTATTTAAAAGACGAGCGGGAATTAAAAATATTTATAAAAAACAATTTCGTAGTTGGCAAATATGGTTTGACAAAAACCACGATTGACAAAAATAATTTTATGATTATTTACAACAAATGGTTGCAAAGCGTGAAACCAACTATTGCTGTAAATTGGGAAATTGCCAAAAAAAATGGCATAATAGATGGCGATTTTTATTTGGCAGATTTGCTTTCGCAAGAAAATAACACGCTCAAAGAAAAACTATTTGTGCTATTAAAAAATGACCACTATGAATTAGATAGAGTATTAGACAGTTCAGGTTTTTTTAGTAATAAATCAACTGGTTTTACAGATAGTCAAATAGCCCATACCCAGTTTTGGAATAAATATAATCGACCACCGAAAGAAGATTATTGGGATTATATTGTAGAACGCAGAGATTTGCTCGTTCCGCAAGATGTGCGTGAGCGAAAAGGCAGTTTTTTTACGCCACAAATTTGGGTAGAACTTTCTCAAAAATACCTTACCGATGTGCTTGGCGAAAATTGGCAAGACGAATATTATATTTGGGATTGTGCCTGTGGTACAGGTAACTTATTGACAGGACTTACTAATAAATACAATATTTATGCTTCAACATTAGATATACAAGATATAAATGTGATACATGACCGCATAAAAAATGGAGCAAATTTGCTAAACGACCATGTGTTTCAATTTGATTTTTTGAATGATGATTTTACAAAATTGCCACAATCACTACAAGAGATTATTAACAACCCTGAAAAACGAAAGAAATTAGTGGTGTATATCAATCCGCCTTATGCGGAAGGTGATAATGTTAAAGGTATTGGTAGGAGAGATGTACACGTTAGCAAAACTCACGATAAGTATCAGAAAGAATTAAGTAAAGCTGGTAGTGAAATTTTTGCTCAATTTTTTGTTAGAATATATTTAGAATTTAACGGTGTATTACTTGCAGAATTTTCAAAGTTGAAAATCCTGCAAGCTCCTAATTTTGCGGGTTTTCGCAAATTATTTGAGGCTAAACTCGAAAAAATTTTTGTGGTTCCTGCTGATACGTTTGATAATGTAAAAGGAAAATTCCCAATAGGTTTTTTTATTTGGAATACAGCAAAAAAAGAAGTTTTCCAAAAAACTATTACAGACGTATATGATTCGAAAGGGAAATTTATTAACACAAAGAGTATTGTATCTTACGATGGTTCTAAATACATCAGTGATTGGATTGAAGTAAATTCTAATGATATTTCTAAAAGTTATATTGGACATTTGGCATCTGTTGCAAATGATTTTCAAAATCAACGAATGATTTTTATAGATAACGAAAGAAAAGAGAATTGGAAAAAAGGCGGAAGACACACAAGAATTTCGTCAGAAAATTTAGTTTGTATTTCTATCTATTTTACAGTTCGTCATTGCATTGATGCAACATGGCTCAACGACCGAGACCAATTCTTATTTCCAAATGATAGCTGGGAAAAAGATAAAGAGTTTCAAAACGACTGCTTGGCTTACACTCTTTTTACCAATAATATTCAGTCAAAATACGGCATAAACCACTGGATACCCTTTACCGAGTACGAAGTTAATTCTAGACTGCGGTTTGAAAGTAATTTTATGAGCAAGTTTATAAAGGGTAAAATAAAACCAGATGAGGAAATAAACTTATTTGCAGTTAGTGAATCAACGGTACATTATGAAGTTCCATTAAAATTCTCCCCCGAAGCCACCGCAGTTTTTGATGCAGGTCGTGAACTTTGGATATATTATCACAAACAGCCCAATTGCAACGTAAATGCGGCTTTGTATGATATTCGTGAGCATTTTCAAGGTAGAAACGAAAACGGTAAAATGAACAACAAAAGCAAGGATGAAACTTATATGGTTTTGATAAATAATTTGAGAGAAAAGCTAAGTATCCTTTCTGAGAAAATAGAACCTAAAATATATGAATTTGAGTTTTTGAAAAGATGAAAAATATAATTTGATTTCAATCAAAAGAATTTATAAAAGTTTGATTTAGTTCATCTAAAAATCAAATCTTAAAAAAATGAAACATCGTGTTCAAGATCAAATCAAACAAACTTATATCTCAAACTTTAATGAATTTTATCCCATTTTTAGGAGTATTTTTTTGGAATTGGAGTGTATTTACTTTAGTTTTTGCGTTTTGTTTGAAAACTTGGGCTTTCGTTTTTTTTAATGGAATTAAGATTTTATTTGCTCAAAAAGGCGAGAATAAACCTCTCCATCTTGTAAAATATTTTATTTATGTTGCTTTTAATTCTTGTCTATTGTTTTTTTATTTAATATTCATCATTGTTTTTATTGGTTTTTTAATTGGTAATCATCAAGAAGGAACAAATTACATAAACACATTAAAGCTTACGGATCCAAGATTGAGATATACAATTCTTGTTTTTTTTATTTACAAATTTGGAGAACTAATATTTGAATATTTTTTAAATGGAGTTTATAAAAATTCTAATCCAGACTCTATTAATCAAATTTTTAATCCAAGACTTTTATATTTGCATTTAGTAATCGTTGTTGGATTTTTTTCTTTTTTAAGTTTTTCTAAAATTTTCAATAATCAAATCGGGATTTATGCTTTTGCTTTTGTGTTTACTGCTTTAAAGCTAATATTAGATTTTAATACTATTATCAAGGAAAACAATCAGGTATATTTATAAGCCATTATTGGAAAATGTTTCAAAATTTTATTAAAATGAATTAAATCGTAAATTAATTCACAATTTATTGAAACAAAACGACTTAAAATATTTTTAACTCAAGGTTAAAAAATATGATAATTAATAATTACGATTGTTCTTCTTTTGAAAGATCTTTTTCTAATTGAAATAAAAATACTGCATCTACACACTCCTCGCTTGTAGGAAAAATGTTTAAAACTTTATCTAATTGTGATATTGTTATTAGCTTTTTTAAATTTTCATTCAAACCACACATAAAAAAAGCTCCGTCAGATTGATTACATAGTCTATTAGCAACCAAAATAGCACTTAAACCTGATGAATCGCAAAATTTCACATCACTCAAATCTAAAATTATGTAATTTGACCCCTCTGCATTCATTGTAAGCAACTCCGTTTTGAGCAACGGGGCTACAAGTGTATCTAATTTGTCGTTACTTAATTTTAGAATTAAATACTTCTCTTGTTTATCGATTGTATATTTCATGACAATAATTATAATATTTATTCAAAAAATAATATTTTTGTAAAGGTTGATTTTTTATTTAGGAATTAAAATATTTATTTATACTTTTTTCTATTTCTTCCAATTGATTAATGTTTTGGTTGATTTTTAAGTCTTCTCCAGTAATATTTTTAAATAGTTCCGAATATCTATTTGTAATGCTTTTAACTTTATCTGTCGTCATTTCGGGAATATCTTGACCTTCTTTTCCTTGAAATCCGTTTTCAATTAACCATTGCCTAACAAATTCTTTTGAAAGTTGCTTTTGAGGTTCTTTCTTTTGCTGCCTTTCTTGATAAGTTTCTTCATAAAAATAACGAGAGGAATCAGGTGTATGAATTTCATCAATTAGTGTAATTACTCCGTTTCTTTTTCCAAACTCATATTTAGTATCTACTAAAATTAAGTTTTGTTCTTTTGCTTTTTGCGTACCAAAAGCAAAAAGTTGAAGCGAATATTGTTCTAATTTTACATATTCCGCTTCACTAACAATACCTTTTTTGATGATGTCTTCTCTACTTATATCTTCATCATGACCTTCTTTGGCTTTTGTAGTTGGGGTAATAATTGGAGTTGGAAAGGCATCATTTTCATTCATTCCATCGGGTATTTTCACTCCACAAAGAACTCTTTTTCCAGAGTTATATTCACGCCATGCATGACCTGTAAGGTATGCTCTTACAACCATTTCTACTTCATAAGGCTCGCAAGTATAACCAATACTAACTTGAGGATGAGGACTTTCTATAAACCAATTGGGAACTATGTGCTTTGTACTATTCAAAAATTTTGAAGCAATTGTATTTAAAATCATTCCTTTGCAAGGAATAGCTTTGGGCAAAACAACATCAAAGGCAGAAATCCTGTCTGTGGCTACCATAGCTATTTTATCTCCAAAATAATATACATCCCTTACTTTGCCTTTATAAAAATGAGTTTGGTTAGCAAAGTTAAAATGGGTTTCCTTGATTCCCTCAGTCATAAAATTGAAAATTAAAGGGTATTAAATGTTTGCAAACTTACTATTATTTTGTAATTTTTCAAGACAATTGTATTCTCATTATATAATTTTTTGAAAAATGAAACTACCAGTATGTTGATATATAAATATTAATATTTATAATTATTCAGCTTTTTATTATTGATGGGCTGCTTTTTGACTTAAAAAAATATAATTTAAGTTCAAAACTTTAATTCTCTCCTTTACTTAAATTAACTTTGTGATTGAAATTGAAAATTACTTGTAAGCTAAATTGAAAAACAAATATTTATCCACTTATCTGAG
Organism: Cytophagales bacterium; assembly: GCA_013298205.1. Classification (GTDB taxonomy): domain Bacteria; phylum Bacteroidota; class Bacteroidia; order Cytophagales; family UBA9547; genus JAAFJZ01. The sequence continues at coordinate 29,182 of JAAFJZ010000001.1, read as the reverse complement.
TGCTGTATTTTTATTGATAAACTCTTTTATTTGTGCTCAAAGCCCAAATAAAAGCAAAAATGCCGAACAATGGGCTGATAGCATAATTCAAAACATGACTCTTGATGAGAAAATAGGGCAACTTTTGATGGTTGCGGCTTACTCAAACAAAGATGAAAAACATTATCAAAACATTGATTCTTTAGTAAATTATTACCATTTGGGAGGATTGATTTTTTTCCAAGGTGGGCCTGTAAGGCAAGCTTTACTCACAAATCGTTACCAAGCTTTAGCCAAAATTCCAATGTTTATCGCAATAGATGGAGAATGGGGCGTTTCAATGCGCTTGGATAGTACGATTCAATACCCGAAACAAATGACTTTAGGGGCTATGAATTCTCCAAAAGATGTTTTTAAAATGGGTCAAGAAATAGCCAAAGAGTGTAAAAGATTAGGTATACATATCAATTTTGCTCCAGTTGCTGATGTAAATAACAATCCTGAT
>JAAFJZ010000001.1:22882-28678 GCA_013298205.1 Cytophagales bacterium | reverse complement strand
GTATGCAATCACATAGAGTTATGGGTTGTGCAAAGCATTTTCCAGGTCATGGAGATACAGACACAGATTCTCATCTTGATTTGCCAATCTTGGTTCATAATCGAAAAAGGTTAGATGATATTGAGCTTTTTCCTTTCAAAAAATTAATAAAAGATAGCCTTTTAAGTGTGATGGTGGCTCATTTGAATGTTCCCGTATATGATGATAGACCCAATAGACCTTCAACACTATCTAAATATGTAATTACTGATTTGCTGCAAAGAAAACTTGGTTTTGAAGGACTTATTTTTACTGATGCGCTTAATATGAAAGGAGTAGCTAAATTCTTTAAACCTGGTAATGTAGAAGTTTTGGCTTTGGAGGCAGGAAATGATATTTTATTGTTTCCTGAAAACGTTCCACTTGCTGTTTCAGAAATAAAAAATGCTATTCAAAATGGTGATTTAAAGGTGAGGAATATTGATCAAAAAGTAAAAAAAGTTTTGTTACATAAATTTTGGTCTGGTTTGAATAATTACAAACCTATACAAATACAAAATCTAACTTTAGAAATAAATTCTACTTCTGGAAAAATAATCAGAGATAAATTATACCAAAAATCAATAACCTTGCTCAAAAATGAAGATAACATTTTACCAATATCTGTAAAAGATTCACTAAAATATGCTTTGCTTTGCTTGGGAAAATCTAAACAAAATGAATTTATAAATCATATTTCTGGCTTTAAAAATCCCGATATTTTTACTTATTCAGATTATAATCTTTCACAAAAAACAATTGATTCTTTACTTCCAACTTTACAGAAATATCCTTTGGTTTTGGTTTCATATATGGGTTTAAGTGGTTCTAAATCTAAAAATTACGGTTTATCTAATTCTGTTTTTTCATTAGTAGAAAATTTACAAAACCGTACAAAAGTTTTGCAAATTCTTTTTGGGAATGCTTATAGTCTAAAAAACTTTTCGAATGCAAAAAATATTTTATGCGCTTATGAAGACGTTCCCGCTTCTCATAAAGCGGTTGCTCAAGCGATTTTTGGTGTGAACCCAATCAGAGGTAAATTACCAGTAAATGTGAATAAAAATTTCTCAATAAATGAAGGATTAAAAATAGATTCTTTAGGAATATTAAGTCTCGGATCACCTTTTGAAGTTGAAATGAATGAGTTAAATTTATTAAAAATTGATTCTATAGCCTTAAAAGCTATACAAGATGGAGCTATGCCAGGGTGTCAAATTTTAGTTGCAAAATCTGGTAAGATTATTTACAATAAAAACTTTGGTTATTATACTTATTCCAAAAAAGAACCTGTTACTGATCGTAGTTTGTATGATATAGCTTCAATAACCAAAGTTGCAGGAACATTACAAGCTATTATGTTTCTATATGAAAGAGGTTTTATTTCGCTTGATAGTAGTGCAGGTTTTTATATGCCTGAACTTAAAGGTAGCAACAAAGAAAAACTAATTATTAGAGATATTCTTACTCATCAATCTGGCTTATGGCCATTTTTAGAACATTGGAAAAAAACCCAAAACTCAGATAAAAGCTTATCAGACCAGCTTTATTGCGACAACCAAGACGATTATTTTCCTATTTTTATTGCACCTGGAATTTACTCTGCTCCTTTTGTTAAAGATTCTATTTGGAATTGGACTATAAGTTCAAAATTAGTTTCTAAAGATAAAGATACAAGTTGTTATCCTTATAAATATAGTGATATTGGATTTTATTTATTAAAAACAATTGCTGAAAAGAAGTTGAATATGCCAATTGATATTTTTCTAGAACAAATTTATTATAAGAATTTGGGTCTAAAAAACACATTTTATAACCCGTTAAATAAAACTAATATCCAAAATATTGCACCTACAGAAATTGATAGATATTTTAGGAACAATATTGTAAGAGGAACCGTTCATGATCAAGGTGCAGCAATGATGGGTGGGGTAGCTGGCCATGCAGGCTTATTTAGTAACGTCAAAGACTTAGCCATTCTTTTTCAAATGCAACTTCAAAAAGGATATTATGGTGGAATAAAACATCTACAACAAAATACCATTTTTGAGTTTAGGCGCAGACAATATATGAACAATAGAAGAGGCTTGGGTTGGGATAAGCCTGAGTTAGCCGGAGGTGGGGGCGCTTCAGTGTATGCTTCTGCTAAAACCTTTGGTCATTCTGGTTTTACAGGCACATGTGTGTGGATAGACCCTACTTATGATTTAATGTATATTTTCCTCTCTAACCGAACCTATCCCTTTGCTGAAAATAACAAATTAGTAAGTTTAAATATTAGAACTAAAATACACGACCAAATTTATTTATCAATTATAAATTTTAAAAAGTAAGAAGTTTTTAAACTGAAATTAAAAATGTTTCTAAGAATAATTGAAAGATATAAAAAAATCGTTTTTACTTCTTTTTTTTCATTCAAAAGTTCTTTACTAAATTATTACATCTTTCGATATTTTCTTTGTACAAAAGCTCAGAAAGTGCTAGATTAAAATGGGCTTCTTCAATTAATTCTTTTAAATGAACGATTTCAGCTAAGTTCAATTGAAATTTTTTATTAAAACCTATGCATTTAATCGTTTTGAAATCAAATGCATCACTAATGTTAGTTGCCATTTCATCCAAATCAATTTTCTGTATTTGTGCACTCAAAATTAGAAAGTTGGTAATACATGTTTGATAATAAAACTTACCCATTGAAAGAGTTAATTTTCTTGTTGAAAAATCCTCTTCAATATATCCGAATAAATTATTAGCAATTTGGTTTGTCATTTTTACCTTTATATTTTTACAAACTTAATACCTATTTAGACTTAATCCAAATACAAACTCAAAAAAATATTATATGAAATCAAAAACCGATTTGGCTTCTTCATTCACTACAAATTTGATAGAAGTGGGAGTAGATGAGGTAGGAAGAGGATGTTTAGCTGGTCCAGTAGTGGCAGCTGCTGTAATTTTGCCAAAAAACTTTAAACATACTTTACTTAATGATAGCAAACTTTTAAATCAAAAAGAGAGGTATTTGCTTAAAGAGGAAATTATTTCAGCAGCTTTAGATTTTGCAGTTGGAGAAGTTTCAAATGAAATAATTGATCAAATCAATATTCTAAATGCTTCGTTTATGGCTATGCATGAAGCATTAGATAGTCTCAAAATTAAACCTGAGCTAATTTTGGTAGATGGCAACCGTTTTAAACCCTATGAATTTATTCCTTATCAATGCATAATAAAAGGTGATGGTAAGTTTTTTAGCATTGCAGCAGCATCTGTTTTAGCCAAATGCTACCGAGACGATTTGATGCAAAATTTAGCTAAAGAATTTCCTTATTATAATTGGGAAAAAAATGTTGGCTATCCCACCTTAAAACACAGGTTGGGAATTGAAAAGTTTGGAATCACGCCTTTTCACAGAAAAAGTTTTAAATTATTATAATTTTGAATTTCTAAAAAAGAATGAAGTCAGTTCAATTTATTCTATAACATTTTTAAAGTTTTGAGCTTAAAGAAAAATTGAAAGCAAATTTCGTATCATTGAATTGAAATTTTAAAAATGGAAGACTCGCAATCGAAGCAAATATTTAAATATTGTTTAATCTACTTAATTATTGGAGTATTTGTAATTTTAAATACCTTTGATAAAAGTGGATGGGTTCCTCTATTTAATCTTATATTTTTAGTATTAGTTGGTCTTATCGGCCCTCTTGGAGGAATAATATTTATTTCAAAAATTTTGAAAGACGTTTTTAATATAAATTTTGAAATAATTTCACTTTCATTAATGAGTATTTATCTTTTTGCTTTTAGTATGGTGCAAATTCACAACCAAACTGAACGAAAAATAAAATATGTAGAAAGAGAAAAAAATAGAAAGATACAAGCAACTAAAAATTATGAAGATAACAAAGATACTTTTTTAAATGCTATTGATAACCTATCCATAGCAACTCCAACTAAAAAATTTTACAATTCTTTTTCAAATCAAATAAGCTTTACATTGAAAGACTTGATCAACACTCCACAGGGAGTTTATTCAATCGATACCATAAGACGTGAAATCTCAGAAGCCATTTTTCATAATCATGTTTATTTTCTTGATGATGGATATTATAAAAAAGACACTTTTAGGTTGAATCAAATTTTGGATGGTAATAAAATGAAAAGCAGCACGCTTCAAATAGACACGATGCTTTTTAACAAAGACTTTACCAAAGTAATGGTTTTTTATTCTTACACTGAACCAGAAATGATACGTGATAACGAGAAAGGAATAGACGTTAATTCTAACTCAACTTTATCAGCAGCAAGTGTATTAATTGGTAAAAGATTCGGGAATTGCTATTTTTTTATTAGACAAGAAATTTCATATAACGATGATTTTAATTATAACAGCCAGAAAGTAGCTTTTGTAAGTTTAGCAGCTAAAAATATGAGCATATCTGATTATCAACAAACTTTTAAAGGTTACTCAGAGGAATATTGGAATTCTGAAAAATTTTCTAGACTTAAAAAAGTAAAAAATTCGATTATTTATGATGACACTTTTCCATTAGGCAAAGGAAATAGTTATTATCCTACTTTGAGAATTTGTCCTTTGATATTGAATAAACTAAAGTAATAAGTATTTTATAATAGCTTATTTTAAAAAATCAATTAGAAAAACATAAGCCAATTCTAAGAAATTCAACAAAATCAATAATTTTGAAAAATAAGCTTAAAAAACATAGATTTAGAGATTAATTTTCAAAAATTAGATGTTTAAAATTTTAAAATGAATAGAAATAACAGATTTTGAACTCAATTTCTTTTATTAAAGACTAAAAGTTAAAAAAATGGGCTTTTTTTTATAATAATATTTCTTTTAAAAACTTGTACAATACGAGGGATTTTTAAAATGGTTGTATTTTTAAAGACAATATAAGTACCAAACATTGCCTTTATTGGTAATTTTGCATCGAAATAAAATCTTATGAATAAAAAGATTCTAAAAATTGTTAGTTGTTTTTTGATAATCATTTGCTTAAGTGCATTTGGAAAATGGTATTCTAATCGATACTTCACTTATCACCCTGAGGTAGAAGTGCAGATAGATTATTGTGTTGGAAAACTTAGTAAATACTCGTTTGCTGGTGAGCCTTTGCCTTTTAATGATGCTAAAATGTTGAGTAAATACGCCTTTTACCATAAAAAGAACCTAAAAAAATCAAAAAGCACCAATGTAATGGTGAGAAATGCACTGCTTTGGCTTCCTGAATTTGATAAAATTTTTAGAAAGAACCAGATTCCTACCGATTTCAAATACCTAGTTGTTGCCGAAAGCAACGTTTCTAATATTATATCACCAAAAGGAGCTGCGGGATTTTGGCAAATAATTCCCTCTACCGGAATTGAGATTGGCCTTGAAATCAATGAAGAAGTAGATGAAAGATACAATGCGATAAAATCTACTCAAGCTGTTTGTAAATATTTTAAAAGAGCCTACAAGCATTTTGGCAATTGGACCGATGTAGCTGTTTCTTATAATGCAGGTATTCAAAAAATTAAGGATAGAAAATTAAAGTATGGGGATAATTCATCTTATTATCTTAATTTGAGCAAAGAATCTGATAATTATATTTTTAAAATAATTTCAGCTAAAAATATACTTTCAGATCCCGAAGCACACGGATTTAAAAATTCACCTATGCCTAGTAAAAAAGTAAAAACTTTAAGGGTAAGAGAAAGTATAAGTGATTTAAGATTATTTGCCAGTCGCAAAAATATAGATTATTATACTTTTAG
>JAAFJZ010000001.1:0-22872 GCA_013298205.1 Cytophagales bacterium | reverse complement strand
TAATCCTTGGTTAAGAGGGCAAACACTTACTATAAAAGAAGGTGGAATAAATAATAGCTATTTATTGATTTTACCTCAATACAAAATATCTGATGATGAGCTACCTTTGGCTAGTTTGTCTAAATAAAAAAAAGTGCAACTTTTTATAAAGTGCACTTTTTGAATTAAAAATTATTTTTTAGAATGGTAAATCATCCAGCTCATCTTTAACCAAATCTACAGGTTCAGTGTTTGAGGCAACGGATTTTTGCTGGTTACTTGCAGTTGGTGCATAATTATTCGGTGTAGATTCTGAATTAGGGTTTTTAGAACCAAGCATAGTAAAATTTGTACATCTAATTTTTACTGCTGATTTCTTACTTCCATCTTTATCATCCCAAGTATCTGTTTTGATTTTCCCTTCCAAATAAACAGTCATTCCTTTTTTTAGGTACTGTTCAGCGATTTTAGCTTGTTGGTCCCATACTTCTATGTTGTGCCATTCGGTTTGGTCTACTCTATTTCCTGCTTTATCTTTATAAGATTCTGAAGTAGCTACAGAAAAAGTAGCTATTGAAGTGCCACTTGGAAGATGTCTTATTTCTGGATCTTTACCCAAATTTCCTATTAAAATTACTTTATTTACTCCTGCCATAACAATTTGTATTAGTTTGAATGTATTTCGCAATTAATATAGGTTTTGGGATTTTAGCAAGTAAATCACCTGAATAAAATTTCAAATTTTCTTTTCCTGCAAAAAATAATTTTTCATAAGTATCTTTATTTAAAGCAATCTCAAATATTTTAACTTTTAATCTTCTATGCGTGAGAATATGCTCTAATTCTGTGATTTTCAATTCATTTTTTTTAATATAATTTGCTAAAATTAAGTTTAATTCAATATCGTTTTCTTTTAATTCATAAAAATCATACAATCCATTCCAGATGTCTTTTAGTTCACGTTTTTTTAATAACCACTCATCATCAATACGAAAACTTATATAATTAATAATTCTTTCTTTAACTTCGATTTTTAAGCTTTTATTAGGAAATTGGTTGGTAGTTTGATTTAAGTTTGCCAAACATTCCTCATTTAAAGGGCAAGTTTCACATTTGGGTCGTTTGGGAATACAAATTAAAGCTCCCAATTCCATCATTGCTTGGTTATACAAATCTGGACTTTGATTTGAAATAAATTTGTAAGATAAATTTTGAAAATATTTTTGACTTTGTGCCGATTTGATATCAATATTTACTTCTTCCAATCTTGAAAGTACTCTTTTTACATTTCCATCTATAGCTGGTACACATTCTTTAAAAGCAAACGAGGCTATAGCAGCAGCAGTATAACTCCCAATTCCCTTAAGTTTGATTAGTTCTTTGTATTTATTTGGAAAAATTCCATTAAATTTAGTTACGATTTCTTTAGATGTAAAAATCATATTCCTCGCTCGGCTATAATAACCCAAACCTTCCCAAGATTTTAAAACTTTTTCTTCTGAACTTTGGGCTAATGAAAAAATATCTGGAAACTCATTAATAAATCGCTCGTAATATGACGTGCCTTGAGCTACTCGTGTTTGTTGTAAAATAATTTCTGAAACCCAAATCTTGTAAGGATTATTTGTGTTGCGCCAAGGCAAATCTCTATGCCCTTGATTATACCATCTGAGGATTTTATTTGTAATTAAATGCAAAAACGATGAATTTTAGAAAAATGAATAGCCTTAAAACAAAAAAATCTCGCACAAATTTGTACGAGATTATGGGAAATTAGTGGGTCTCGAACCCACGACCTTTGGATCCACAAACCAACGCTCTAACCTACTGAGCTATAACTTCCATTTTAGGAATGCAAAAGTAATTATTATTTTTTTAAATATAAAATTTAATTTAAAACTACTTTGCAAATTAACCAATTTGCAATAATTCTATTTTAAATCTATTTGTTAGTTTTTAAGCTTTTTAAATATAGATCCTCTACCTTTTTTCTAGCCCAAGGTGTTTTTCTTAAAAAAGTTAAACTTGATTTCATACTAGGTTCATAATTAAAGCAGCGAATGTCTATTTGCATCCCTAATTCCATCCAACCATATTTATTAACCAAAAAGTCTAAAATTTGAGCTAAAGTAATGCCATGCAAAGGGTCATTATGTTGTTGATTCAAAATTTAAACTGTTTAAATTACAATTAGTTAAATTTAAGAAAATGATTTTTTAAAAAAATATTAAAAATTTATGTTCGATTTGAAAATTAATTTTCAACAAATTTTTTGATTTCCTTATCTCCCATCCAAACTTTTTCATTGGTTTCCATATCTGTTAACCAAAGATTAATTTTATAAAAAATAACTTTCTTTTTGTTATAAGTATCAGTTACAGAATTAATAGTTCCAAACATCATATAACTCGCACCCAATTCTCTACCCCATTTGGCTTGAGTTTCAGGACTAGAATATTCCTGTTGATCGGCTCTTTCTTGTCTTACTTTCTCTCTAAATTGTGCATTATCTACCACTCTTACCATACCGGAATTGATAAATTCTTTTTCAAGATCTTTGATAAACATATCAGCTTCAATATGCTCAGAACTTTTGTTAGTAATGATTCCAACAATTACAACAGGTTTTTTTTGAGTTCTTTTCACATAATCTTCTCTCCAAGGTCGTGAAAGCACATCATTAATCATTTCCTTAGAAACTAGTTTTGAATCTACATCGTTCCATCTCCCACTTAGGTCTATTTGTTTATCTGGACTAACTCTAGTTACTGTTCGTGTACATGAAAAAAGCACTAGAATGATTAGCGCAAATTGAGAAACGAATATTTTTTTCATTTTTTAAGATTTAGTTTAAAGGTTAAGTGTTTTAAATTGTAAAGTATTAACGTAAAATTAGGTTCAAAAGTACAAAAGAAATATAAAATATTATGATTAAGTATTAGTTGAAAAAAATTTAATTATAATTACATCTTTAACTTCTTAGAAACCTAAAATTGTCTCAACTAGGATTTGTAGGATGAAAAGATTCTAGGATTAAATTATAGCCAATTTTTAAAATCCTACCATCCCAAAAATCCAAATAATCCTAGTCAAGACAAAATGAAACATAAAAGTAATTACTTGCTTTTTAAGAATTTTTAAAATGGTTTCGTTTTTAATTCTTTAAAGCCCTAAAAAAAGTAAAAAAACTATTTTTTAAGACTATCTTCTATTTTCTTAACAAAATCGTAAGTTTCATCAAGAAACTGAGCAATTTGAGTAATAGGAATATTAGCAGCTAACATATTTTTAATAGCAGCTATAGCTTTTTTCTCCTTTCCTAAATCGATTCCTTGACTAATTCCTTGACTAACACCTTGGTTTAGCCCTTGTTTGAATCGAATATCAGATTCTAAATCATAAGTGAATGACATATCTTCTAGTTTTTCAATGATTTTTCTTTGCAAATTTCGTAATTTTGATAAGATTTCCAATTGAATAAAAGATTTTTCTTTATTCAATTTTGATATTTTTAGCGAATCTAGCTTGCTGAGTATATTGCTCACTACTTTTTCTGGGCTTTCTATGCCAAAATTGCTTAATATACTTAAAATAATCTCTTCGGGTTTGTTTGATTCTAAAAATTGGTGGTAATCAAATTCTATCAAATTGATGATTTCGTAGCTAAAGCTAAAGCCTGAAAAAGAAAGCTCTTTTATCATTTTAGACTTCTTTTTTCCCATAAAAAATACATATTGCTTTACTTCTATCTTGAATTTGCGCAGCAATAAAGCATAATATTCGCTCATGCGATAAACCATATCTAAGTCATCTACTGTTTGAAATTCTATATGCAAGATGTAGTCCTTTCGAGATTCAGTATGCAAAACCTTTTTCAAAAAATCAGGTCTTCGCTCGATGGTAGCCTGCAAATCGTCTGGAATTTCCTCTATTTTTTCAGGATGAATGTTGAGTAATTTCCCTGCTAAAGGCAAAATTAATTCCTCTATGTTTTCCTTAAAAATCTTATCGTATTCTTGTGCCAAAACAAACTCGCTTTTTTTTGCAATAAACGTGTTTTAAAAACTAATTACAAATAATGCTGTCCTGACTAGGATTTATAGGATGAAAGGATTCTAAGATTAAATTATAGCCAATTTTTAAAATCCTACCATCCCAAAAATCCAAATAATCCTAGTCAAGACAAAAAGAGTCATAAAAGTAATTACTTGCTTTTTAAGAATTTTTAAAATGGTTTCGTTTTTAATTCTTTAAAGCCCTAAAAAAAGTAAAAAAACTATTTTTTAAGACTATCTTCTATTTTCTTAACAAAATCGTAAGTTTCATCAAGAAACTGAGCAATTTGAGTAATAGGAATATTAGCAGCTAACATATTTTTAATAGCAGCTATAGCTTTTTTCTCCTTTCCTAAATCGATTCCTTGACTAATTCCTTGACTAACACCTTGGTTTAGCCCTTGTTTGAATCGAATATCAGATTCTAAATCATAAGTGAATGACATATCTTCTAGTTTTTCAATGATTTTTCTTTGCAAATTTCGTAATTTTGATAAGATTTCCAATTGAATAAAAGATTTTTCTTTATTCAATTTTGATATTTTTAGCGAATCTAGCTTGCTGAGTATATTGCTCACTACTTTTTCTGGGCTTTCTATGCCAAAATTGCTTAATATACTTAAAATAATCTCTTCGGGTTTGTTTGATTCTAAAAATTGGTGGTAATCAAATTCTATCAAATTGATGATTTCGTAGCTAAAGCTAAAGCCTGAAAAAGAAAGCTCTTTTATCATTTTAGACTTCTTTTTTCCCATAAAAAATACATATTGCTTTACTTCTATCTTGAATTTGCGCAGCAATAAAGCATAATATTCGCTCATGCGATAAACCATATCTAAGTCATCTACTGTTTGAAATTCTATATGCAAGATGTAGTCCTTTCGAGATTCAGTATGCAAAACCTTTTTCAAAAAATCAGGTCTTCGCTCGATGGTAGCCTGCAAATCGTCTGGAATTTCCTCTATTTTTTCAGGATGAATGTTGAGTAATTTCCCTGCTAAAGGCAAAATTAATTCCTCTATGTTTTCCTTAAAAATCTTATCGTATTCTTGTGCCAAAACAAACTCGCTTTTTTTTGCAATAAACGTGTTTTAAAAACTAATTACAAATAATGCTGTCCTGACTAGGATTTAAAATTAATTCCTCTATGTTTTCCTTAAAAATCTTATCGTATTCTTGTGCCAAAACAAACTCGCTTTTTTTTGCAATAAACGTGTTTTAAAAACTAATTACAAATAATGCTGTCCTGACTAGGATTTCGTAGAATGAAAGTGTCTAAAAAAGTGGTCAAAAAGTAAAAAGTGGTCTGTGTGCCATAGAAATCGTGGTAGCTATTTTTAAGACTGTAGGCAAATTAGTTCCTTTTATTAAACAAGCTCTTTTTTATAAGAATTTACAAGTTGCTTTATATTATTCTTGAGTTTGTATTCTGAAATAAATTTACTTATCTCTTCTCTGTCTTTGTTTGTTAAAGGTTTGCTTTGTATTACAAAATCAACTCCTTTAGGTTCTTTTAGCAATTCCATATTATTAGATTTTAAAATATTTTTCCATCAATTTTTTAGACGCATTTGTAGTAATTATCATTCTGTGTGCTCCCAAATGATTAGCTCCCAATGTAGCCTCATAATGCTTAATCAAATTTGTTTTTGAAGTAAATCCAACAAAACCATCAAAGCCATATTCAAAAGAAAGTTTACAAGCATAAGCAACAAGATTCCCTGCAACACCCTCGTAAAGTTTATTTCTACCCACGTTAAACGGTGCATTTTCAAGGAGGTTTATAAATATGTGGTCGGTTTCTTTGCTAATACTTAATGCACCCTGTATAATAGCCGAATTTCCAACAATTGAAAGTTTAAAAACTTCATTTAAGTCATTATCAAGTGCAGACTCCCAATTAAAATTCCACCCATTTTCCTTACTCACTTGTTTACTATCGTCCAATGTGAATAGGGTAACTTCAGTAGAAAAACTATCTCCTGAAATCGCATTTTGAATCGAGTTTGTTAGTTTATCTACAATGAAGTCTAAATGAGCCTTTTTCTGTTCTTTCACTTGGTAAATATGCAATTTTTAATTCATTTTTCAAATAAATACTATTATTTTAGAAATCGGAGTAGGAAATCGGAGTAGGAAATCGGAGTAGTCAAGACAAAAAAAGTCCCTAGAAACAATTGCGTGCTTCTAGGGATTTTCGAAACTTAATAACTAAGCTTTTTTATTGCGCTACAAACGTAATAGATTTAGAAGCTGTATTGGTTTTGATTTTCAGCAAGTAAGTGCCTTTTGCAGAAAGATTTACCGCATAAGAGTAAACGTTTTCAGTCAATGAAATCTTATCAACTATTTGACCTAAGGTATTAATTATGAAAGCCTCGCCTACCGAACCATCAGTTTCAAAAACAAAACTCCCTTCATTAGGATTAGGATAAAATTTGAATGCACTGCCTTCTGAATCTTTCATTTCTGCAAATACTTTTCTTGTATTTGTAGTTGGACTAGAATTTGAACAACTTCCGCCATAAGAACCGCTATATGAACATCCGTTGGCTGAAACTACTACACTCGCGGGTTGCAATTTATCCCAATCTGCCGTTGCTGAATTTGGCCCTGTAGCCGTAGCATTTGTCCAAGATATAGTTTGTAGGACGAAAAGATTCTAGGATTAAATTATAGTCAATTTTAAAAATCCTACCATCCCAAAAATCCAAATAATCCTAGTCAAGACAAAAAGAGCTTCCAATTTTTAAAATCCTACCTAAAATTGTCTCAACTAGGATTTGTAGGATGAAAAGATTCTAGGATTAAATTATAGGCAATTTTAAAAATCATACCATCCCAAAAATCCAAATAATCCTAGTCAAGACAAAAAGGAATTACAATTTTAAAAAATCCTACCATTCCAAAAATCTCATAAATCCTAGTCAAGACAAAAAAAAGCCCTAGAAGCAATTGCTTCTAGGGCTTTTTAGAACCTTAATTAAATTTAAGCTTATTCTTTATTGAATCAAAATCTTGCGACTTGCTTTTCCTAAAGTAGAGCTTACAACCAAGATATAAGAACCTTTAGCTACGCTAATTTCAACTCCTTGTACATCTAAACCAGAACCTTGTGCTACTACTGTTCCTGTAGAAGAAACGATAGTGTAAGAAAATTTACCTGGCGTGCTGATGGTAAATTTACCTGTACTTGGGTTAGGGTAAACAGACAATTTGGTATCTGCCTCGCTAAAGTTTAGAGATGTAGTGCTTGTTCCTGAAACTGTAACCACTGCGAAAGAAGTAGATGCAGATTTAGAAATAGTGAAAGAACTTGTAGTTGCTGTTGTCCCTGTAACAGTTACTGTACCTATTGCTGTATAAGTAATTACACCTGTAGAAGCTCCTACCGTAGCGATACCTGCAGGTGAAGACATTACGCTATAAGTAATAGCAGTTTGTGCGCCTGTAAGTGTAGCTGTAACCAAGCCAGAAGCACCTGTAAGTGTTTGAGTAGATATAGAAGGCATTGATACCGTATATGCCAATACTGGAGCTGATGCTACAAAATAAGATCCATATCCTGTAACTGTAACTGAATTATGATTTGTTCCCATATCTACAGATGCAAACATTGCAAAAGATCCATTTGAAGGAATAGAAAGAGAAGCTGTATTTCCTGAAGTAGTTACACTAGAAAGTATAGCACCTCCAGATATTGACGTTAGGTATATTCTTACCGGATTACCTGAAATGGGTAAAGAAGTAACTGTAACTGTAGTCATCAATCCACTACTCATAGTAAGATTAGTAAGTGCTGCAATAGCTACTGTTTGAGAAGCTTTAGAAATTGTGAAAGTAGTCGTAGTAGCTGAAGCTGCATTGAATACCGTACAACCTAAAGCTCCTCCTGCTTGGTTACCTGTAACCGTGTAAGTACCTGCTTGAAAACCTGTAACCGTAGCCATACCTACCGAAGTAGATGTAATCATAGCCGAATTAGGGCCAGCAATAGATAATGAAACTACTTTTCCTGAGCTTGCAGAAATACCTGAAATCACATAAGGGGTTGTAGAATATACTGTAGATGAACTTATTACAGGTAAAGTAATCGTTTGGCTACCTGTAGCTCCAGAAGAATAAGCGATAGTAGTACTTCCCATATTACCTGTGATGGTTAATGTACCTGTACAAGCTATATTAGCGGGTACTGTAACCAATAACTTATCTGAATACAAATCTGAAGGCACACCATTTTTGAATTTAAAATTAGTTACACTTACGATACCTGATACAGATCCTGGAAAATTAACAGATTTTACATAATCAAAAGATTGACCCGTTAAAGTAATAACTGAATTTACTGAAATACCAACTGGATTAATCCCTACTACTGATAACATTGGATAAGCTATATTATTAGTAAAGAATGCCAAAGAACCAACAGAAGCTGATGAACCAAAAGTTACAAAATCTGGTTTGCCATCTAAATTAAAATCAGCTACTACAACTTTATTTGTATTAGTAGATCCTGGAGCTGAGTAATTAAAACCTGTAGAGAAAGTAAGTGCACCTCCAGCAGTATGATTTCCTTTAAATAATCTAACATTAGAACCATCTGTTGCTGAAAGAAAATCTATTTGTTGGTCTCCATCTAAATCTGCTACATCTGTACCTAATAACTGAGCACCAGCAGTATTTTGAGGAATAGTTCCATTATCAGATATAAAAGAAATACCAGATGTAGTTGGCACTTGTCTAAATATCAGTGGATACATAACATTATCAGCAATATTAATTACGACATCGTTTTTACCATCATTGTTCATATCCCCAATTGCAGAACCAAAAGATGCTTTACTTTGAGAACCCCAAGAATTATTAACACCTGGCCAAGGACCATTAGGAGAATAATCCGGTCCAACATTTCCAAAACCTTGCAATCCTGTATTGTTTGGGTTATTATCAAAAGAGAAAGAACCGACTGCTGCAGAAGTATTTATTAATAAAGAACCAGGTCTTCCTGTTGCTATGCCAATACCTTCACCACCTGCTACTAAGTCCATTTTACCATCTCCATTCACATCGCCTACTGATAAATGATTTATACGTGCGTAATTCAATCCTGAACAGCTAATACTTATATTAATAGGTGCTTCACCTACAAAAGAAGTAGAATTGTTTGTTGTTATGTTGCGAATAATAACTAGATTGATTATTCCAGTTCCAGGTGTCCAACCATTGGGTGGTGTATTCAAAGTAGCTACTACTATATCTTTCTTTCCATCGCCATCCAAATCAACAATTCTTAATTGATTACTATTTTTACCATTTGTAGCAGTAAAATTAGGAAGAACAGAATTAGATAAAGAAATAGCTGAAGCAGGTTGAAAACAAACAGCTGCTTCAGTAGGTGTACCTGTAAATCCTGGAGCCATATTAGAGAATCTTGTCGTAACCACATAATCAAAATATGGGCTTTGATTTCTGTAACCTAAACAAACTACATCATCTCCTCCATCTCCATTCAAATCGCCTGCATCACTGGCATCTATTATTTGATAGTGTTGAGTGTCAAATTGACCCGATCCAGTAAAACCTGGTAATGAACTAGTTGGAGAGAAAATTAAGCCACCTGTAGTAGAATTATTCAAATGAATGTAAAAAGTACCGTATCCACTAAAACCAGTAGTAAGTATATCCATTTTACCATCTTTGTTAAAATCGCCTTTTCTAAGAACCATTTGACTTTCCCAAAAACTTCCGTCTCCATTAATTGCCGAAGACACCGTAGTACGAGTAAAATCACCTGCCATAAACTGTGCAGATGCCGTCCCTGCCATACCGAGCATCATCCCGATATAGGATAGGACTTTTGTGTATTTGTTTTTCATAATTTTAAATAATTAAGTGTAAATAAATTTATAGGCTACAAATGTAGAATGATAAATTGTATAATTAAAGAAAAAAATATAATTTTTTTTGGTTTAGCTTGCCTAATCACAGGGAACGTTGATTTATAAGCATTTGTTAATAAAAAAAAAGTCCTACTAATTCTTATTTTAGTAGGACTTTTATAAAGTAATTCAATAAAAAATTATTTTTTTGCTTTCACAGCTTTTAGTTCTACATCAAATACCAAAACGGCATTAGGTGGAATCACGCCACCAGCACCATTGGCACCATAAGCTGCGCTTGAAGGAATAACCAAAACACCTGTTTCTCCTTCTTTCATAGCCGAAATCCCTATATCCCAACCTTTGATTACATAGCCAGCTCCGATAGGAAACTCGATAGGTTTGCCTGAGGTTTTGGAGCTATCGAATACTTTGCCGGAAAGTAATTTTCCTGTATAATGTACACTTACGGTGTCTCCATTTGCAGGCATTTTTCCCGTTCCTTCTTTGCCTACTACATAATAAACGCCTTCACTTAGTTTTGTGCCTTGCATTTTGTTGTCCGCCATGTATTGTACAATGGTAGCTTCGTCTTTTTGTTT
The DNA here is from genome assembly GCA_013298205.1 of Cytophagales bacterium. Lineage (GTDB taxonomy): Bacteria > Bacteroidota > Bacteroidia > Cytophagales > UBA9547 > JAAFJZ01. Next base: position 12,357 of record JAAFJZ010000001.1, on the reverse strand, counting down.
TTGTTCTTCTGCTTTGTTGCTCATTTCTTTTTCGAATTGTTCTTTGGTTTGTATTTTATTCATTTTTACGGCAAATAGAATTTTACTTCCTTTTTCTATAAAAGGAGGCAGGGGCATTCTAAATGATTTTTCAAAAAGGCTATCCGCATTGATTTGAAATTGTGCGCTATCGCCTTCTGAAAGTTTGCTAAGCGCATCTTCAAAAGAACCAGCAAACGAACTAGCAGGAAGCATAAATGTAAGCGGTTTGCCAGCTACTTTAGAATCGAATAATACAGAATCTTTGGGTGTCTGGGTTTGATTTTGGGCTTTGTACAATAAATCGAGTGTAAGAATATCGCCTTGTTTGGCTGGTGTTCCTTCTTTATCCTCTATAATTGCATACATTAAGCCGCTTTCGTCTGTTTTAAAGTCTTTTTTGCTTTCGCACTGAAAAAAAAGACCGATAATGGAAGCGTAAACGCCAAGGTTAATACTTTTCTTAAGCATATTGATTGAATTTAATTGTTTAGATCTTGTTTATAATGTTGTAATATTTCCAAAAATTTATTTTCTGTTTCTTTCAAATTGAGTTCTGATTTGCCTCCTGCCGCATTTTTGTGTCCGCCACCGCTAAAATGTTTTCTGGCAAAACTATTCACCGAAAAATCTCCACTTGAGCGAAAAGATAGCTTGACCAAACCCTCTCTTTCTATCATAATGACTGCCATTTCTATATTTTGCAGCGATAAGGCATAGTTTACCAAGCCTTCGGTATCTCCATTTTGAGAATTGAAGCGATTGAGCTCGTTGGAATTAATGGTAAAATAAGCGACTTTAAAATCATGTAAAACTTTAAGTTTTTCTTGCAACGAATAACCCAAAAATCTTAACTTAGATTCAGAATTATTATCATATATCAAACGATGTATTTTGGCATTATCTACACCTATCGTGAGCAGCTCGGCTATAGCCAAATGCACTTTTGCAGTCGTGCTTCTAAAGCGAAACGAACCCGTATCGGTCATGATGCCAGCATATATGCACTCACCTATGGGCACATCAATGAGAGATTTTTCACCCATTAAGCAAATAAAATCATAGATAAGTTCGGCTGTGGAAGAAGCACTAGAATCCCATAGCTCATAAGTAGCAAAATTTTCAGGTTCCAAATGGTGGTCTATCAGCACTTTTTGTGCAGAACTTTTTGCTATCATATCACCCAAACCATCATCATTGATGCGAGAAAGGGACGAAAAATCTAGGCAAAACACAAAATCTGCGTTTTCGATTATAGATTTTGATTTTTGGTTGTCAAATACACTTACCGATTTCTGTTCATGCATCCAGTTCAAAAAACTAGGATAATCGGTGGGAACAATTACATGAACAACATGGTTTTTTTTCTTCAAATACAAAAACAAAGCCAAAGATGAGCCCAACGCATCTGCATCTGGTTTGGGATGAGTCGTAATAACAACTTTCTTAGGTTCTGATAATAAAGCCTTTAACTGTTCAATATTGTGCATGTAAAAATGCTGGTGTAAAAGAGGGTGCAAATGTCGTAGTATTCATTAATATTTCAAAGAAAAAAATAGGAGATTTATCAAATGGTATTTTTTGTGGGAAATGAAAGGGTATTTTTAAATTTTTTTAAAATAACTATAAGTCATTATTTTAAGGTTAGGGTAGAAATGTGATTTCAAAAGTTTATAAAAAAAAGTAAAATAGTTTGTGGGCGTATCCCTGCGGGTCAGGCTATCGCTACAAGTCCTCGCTCATGCCTCACTGCGGGCTTTTCGCTCTATCCTTTACGCTGAGAGGTGTTATATTAATGAAGTAAGAAAAAAATGTGCCTACTTTTTTGTATTTTTGTATCGAAAATAATTTTATGAGCAAAAAATTAATAAGATTTGATTGGGCAGTAAAAAAACTACTTAGAAACAAAGCGAATTTTGTAGTTCTTGAAGGTTTTTTGTCTGAAATTTTATTTGAAGACATCAAAATTCAAAAGATTTTAGAAAGTGAAGGTAACCAAGAGACAAACGAAGACAAATATAATCGAGTAGATATTTTGATACAAAATGCTAAAAACGAGTTAGTAATTATAGAAATTCAAAATACTTACGAGATTGATTATTTTCATAGAATGGCTTATGGAGCTTCAAAAGCTTTAACCGAAAATTTAAGTTTAGGGCAACCCTATTCAGATATTAGAAAAGTAATTTCTATCAATATTGTTTATTTTAACCTAGGGCAAGGGCAAGATTATGTTTACAAAGGAAAAACAAATTTTGAAGGATTGCATGAAAAGGATACGCTACAACTTTCAAACAAACAAAAAGAAACCTTTACAAAGAATAATGTTTCTGATATTTTTCCTGAATATTATATTATAAAAGTAAATCAATTTGATGATGTAGCAAAAGACACACTTGATGAATGGATTTATTTTTTTAAAAATAGTGAAGTTAAAGATACATTTAAAGCAAAGGGACTAACTGAGGCAAAAGAAGTTTTGGATATTATGCGCTTGGATAAAGATGCGCAATATGGTTATAATCGTTATCTGGACTATTTGCACCTCAAAGCAAGCGAGGCACTTTCGTTGAAAATTGAAGAAGAAGATAAAATACGCTACCAAAAAGCTATTGAAATTGCTAAAAAAATGCTACAAAGAGGCACTTCAAAAGAAATTATTGCAGAAGATACAGGACTAACCATTCAGCAAATAGAATATTTCTTGATTAAAAAAAATCAATAAATTAAATAAAGATTATGATTTTTAAGAATGAAAGTGAAAGGTTTTAACTTTTCATGTTCCTATGTAGTTTGTTATTTAAAAAAACAATCAATTATTTGCTCACCACCTCCCATGTGTGGTCTGCTAAAAGTCGCAAACTAGCAAGATAGCTTTGATAAGGTAATTTTTTGCCCCATTGTTCAGGTGAAACCATAGATAATGTGTCGCTTCCGTCTTTTTTCTCATACAAGTGGTATAGATGACCAATAATAGGGTCGAAACGCAATTCTATTTTATAAATTCGTTCTGAAAAAATCATTCGTTCACGAATGGCTTGAGCTTGTTTTTGTAAAAGTAACACTTGCTCTTGAATCTGTAAAAATTGCATTTCTGTCTGCTGTTTCATGGCAGAAATGGCATTTCCTTTTATTCTCCCTTCATCTTCTGGTTTGATTACGGCTCCACCTACCGTATGTGCATAAGGCAAAAGTCCAGGAGTTTCTGTGGTTTTGTCTTTGTCTATATGTCCTGTAAATTCTTTACCTATTTCTTGTTCCTTCAAAATGCGTGTATTTGTGAAATATATATTTTTGTGAAAACGCTAAAATCGTACTAAATGTTTTGGAGTCATTTAGTAAACATTTTATTAAAATTATAAAAAATACACAAAGCGTAAAGGATAGAGTGAAAAGCTCAGCGAGAGGAACGAACGCTGACTTGTAGCGATAGCCTGACCCGCAGGGGTACGCCCAAATTAGGATTAAAATTTAAGCAGTTTTTTTAAAGTAAAACTGCCTAAATGCAATTCAAAATTTAAGCAAGAGATTACAAACTAAAACTCAAGTTAGCTTTAACTAAGTTTGCCTACCATTGTTTCAGGTTTTACCGTTTGGTCAAATTCTTCAGCTGTTACATATCCCAATTCTACGGCAACAGTTTTTAGGGTTTTTCCTTGTTTGTGAGCGGTTTGGGCGATTTCGGCCGCTTTGTAATAGCCTATTTTGGTGTTCAGAGCGGTTACCAACATCAAAGAATTATCCACATGTTTTTTAATATTTTCTGCCAATGGAGCTAAACCCACTGCACATTTGTCATTAAAACTTACACAGCCTTCACCTATTAATCTTGCACTATGAAGGAAATTGAAAATCATAAGTGGTTTGAAAACATTGAGTTCAAAATGTCCATTCGAGCCACCAATGCTTATGGCTACATCATTGCCCATCACTTGTGCAGCAATCATGGTAAGGGCTTCACATTGCGTTGGGTTTACTTTTCCCGGCATAATAGATGAGCCAGGTTCGTTGTCGGGAATAAATAATTCACCAATTCCCGATCTTGGGCCCGAAGAAAGCATACGCACATCGTTAGCTATTTTCATCAAACTTACAGCCACTGTTTTTAAAGCTCCGTGCGATTCTACAATGGCATCATGTGCAGCTAGGGCTTCAAATTTGTTGTGGGCAGTAATAAAAGGTAAGCCTGTTAAATTCGCTATATGTTTGGCTACGTTTTCAGAATAATTGGCAGGGGTATTGATTCCTGTGCCTACAGCAGTGCCTCCCAATGCGAGTTCTGAAAGATGTTCTAATGTGTTTTTTATTGCCTTTAAACCGTGGTTAAGTTGAGATACGTAACCGCTAAATTCCTGTCCTACTGTAAGAGGAGTAGCATCCATAAAATGGGTTCTGCCTATTTTCACAACATTCATATACTCTTTGCTTTTTAGCAATAAAGTATCTCTAAGTTTTTCTATGCCCGGTATCGTAACTTCCATCAGCATTTTATAAGCAGCAATGTGCATGGCTGTAGGAAAAGTATCGTTTGAAGATTGTGATTTATTCACATCATCATTGGGGTGAAGAATTTTGTCTTTATCTGACAAACTGCCACCTTTCAAAACATGACCTCTGTAAGCTACCACTTCGTTTACGTTCATATTGCTTTGCGTGCCGCTACCCGTTTGCCATACCACGAGCGGGAAAGAATCATCTAGTTTTCCTTCCAAAATTTCATCACACACCAAACCTATCAAATCACTTTTTTCTTGGGCTAAAACGCCTGCTTCAAAATTGGTAATTGCAGCTGCTTTTTTAAGATATGCAAAAGCCTTGATGATTTCTTTGGGCATTTTGTTGGTATCTTGAGCAATTTTAAAATTTTCTATACTGCGTTGAGTTTGGGCACCATAAAGCGCATTTTCAGGTACTTTTACCTCGCCCATGGTGTCTTTTTCGATTCTATAATTCATGTTATAATTTTTTACGGATTTTTTGAGTCTAGCTACAAACTTATTAAAAGTATTAGAAAATACATAAAAAAACATTTAGCTTTATTTTCAATAAATTTAATAGCAAAAAGTGTTTTAGGTCTAAGACACTTTTGAGCTTTTGTTTTCATAAAATAACTCTATATTTGATGCCTTGATTCTTCAGTTATAAAAACCAAACTTCTCGAATTTGAAAATCTTCAAACGATATTATATACACCTACTTTTATTTTTGCTTACTTTTTTAACTACTTCGTTTTCTGGTTTTGAATGGATAAAAGGGCAGCCGATAAATTTTTTAAGTTTTAGTTGGTCCTACTTTTTGAGTGTAATTCAGATTGGAATGTCATATTCTGTACCTTTTTTGATTATACTTACTGCTCATGAGTTTGGTCATTATTATATGGCAAAACATTATAAAATTGAAGTTACTTTGCCATACTACATTCCGTTTTATTTGCCTGCTATATTTTCTGCTATTCCTACTATTGGTACGATGGGTGCATTTATCAAGCTGAAAGGAAAACCCAAAAATGCAACCGAATATTTTGACATTGGCATTGCAGGTCCTTTGGCAGGATTTGTAATTGCTTGTATTTTTATTACGTATGGCTTTATGAATTTGCCAACTTTAGAATACATCTTTCAAATTCACCCTGAATATAGAAATTTAGGGGCAAATTATGCCGAACAAATGATTAAAAATGGAAATATTGGTTTTCAATTGGGAGATAATTTGCTTTTTTGGTTTATCAAAAACTATTGCGTTGCAGATAAAAGTTTAATCCCGCCAGCTTTTGAAATGTACCATTATCCTTGGCTTTTTTCGGGTTATTTGGCATTTTTTTTTACTGGTTTAAACCTTGTTCCTGTAGGTCAGCTTGATGGTGGGCATATTCTTTATGGTTTGATAGGGCATAAAGCTTTTCGAGTGGTTTCACCGATTATATTTTCAATTTTTGTATTTTATGCTGGCTTAGGTTTCATTACTCCCAATTCCGATTACTTTAGTTTGTTGGTGTATTTTGGAATTCTATACATCATGTTTTCCAATTGTTTTCCGCAAAAAATCAATTGCTTGTTATTAGCTGTATCTATTTTTACTATTCATTATGTCTTAGGTTTTTATTATCCACAAGCCGTTGGTTACCAAGGGTGGTTAGTTTTTGCATTTATACTGGGAAGAGTTTTGGGCATTCACCATCCAATCGCTGAAAATGAAGGAGGAATAGGCACAAAAAGAAAATTTTTAGGCTGGTTCGCACTTTTTATCTTTTTGATTTGCTTTACTCCTCAGCCTTTTATTATTCAAGACTAAAGCCTAAAAATCTATTAAGTCAAAGGATAAAGTTTTTTGGTAATTTTTAAAACTCAATTTTTTTATATAAGACTTTGAATGTGGTTAGTAAGAACTTTCAAAGCTTTTTGGTATCCTTTTTGGTTAGGAATGACCAAATCAGCTTCCATTCTTAAAGGTGCGATATATTTTTGGTAAGAATCATGCACATGATTTTGGTATTGATACAAAATATCTTCAATAGAATAGCCTCTTTCTTGGTGGTCTCTAACGATTCGTCTTCCCAATTTAAGATGATCTGGCAAATCAATAAAAATCTTTAAATCGTATAAATCAACTGGCATAGGTTGCTGATAAATAAAAATCCCTTCTAAAATAAGAATCGGTTTGAAGGGCGTATAAGTTAGTTTTTTAGGCTTGAAAGCAGGATTATTAAAAGAATATTCTTCTCTAATTACTTCATTTCCAGACAAAAGCATTCTAATATCACTGCTAAACAATTCTAAGTCTAAAGATTCTGGCAAATCATAGTTTTCAATTCCATTTTTATCTTTAGGTTGAAAAGCCTGAGATTTATAATAGTTGTCTTGAGAAATAAATTCTATTTTTTCTTTTCCTATTGAAGCAATCAAATCGTTCAAAAAGCTTGTCTTTCCAGAACCGCTTCCTCCAGTTATGCCAATAATATAAGGTTTTGTTTGATTAGAATTCATTTTGAATACTTTAAAAAGTGAGTCAATTAGATTTTAAATCGTTTGTGTTTTTTGTTTATGAATTCTTGCTTTAAAACCTTAGAAAATATGCTTTTTGGGCTATTCATCATAAGCTTTATTTCTTGATACATATTACTTTCTTCATTCAAAAATGCAAAAACTGATTTAACCGAATTATTCAAAAACAACTCAGTAAAATATTTGTCTCCAGGATAAAGTTTGTTTTTCAAAACAGACAACAAAGTGCTGTCCAAAAGTGCATAACGATTGATTGCTTCTTTTTGAACAAACATTTCTTCATTTTCTAGTTTAAAAATAATATCATTTATTTTTTTTTGTATAAAAGTAAAAGTATAACCTGATGAAGCCTTGCTTGCACCACCTTGAGAACCAATGAAAATTTGCTTTCCATCAACTAATTTGAAAGGGAAATCGGTCATGGGAATTATGCCAAATTCTGAATGACTAATCTTGTAATTTTTGATTTTTAATTGGTTATTAATGTAAAATTCAAGATGGTTTTTATATATTTCAGGTTCTAAAATTTTCTCAGAAAAAACAGTAAATTCTATTAATGCAGATTTTTTGGAAAAAGGAAGTACGTAAAAAAAACGAACTTCTCCATTTTGTTCAATCCTGAAATCCATAAAAGTGATTTGATTGGGATCAAAAACCTCATTTTCAGTTTCTATCATCCAACCTTCAAAATGTTGAAGCAAAAAATAATGATTGGGTAATAAAGTATCATCTGGCTTTTGGTAAATGCTATTAAAAATCAAATTGCCAGAAAAAGTGCCCAAGTCAGTTTTTACGATTCCGTTATTTTGTATTTCGTTCACTTGGGTTTGCAGGAAATGAATATTTGGATTTTTATTTATTTTTGAAAAACATTCTACATAAAAATCAACTCCTTTTATCATTTTGTATGTATAGGGTTTAAAAATTAATTTCTTCTCCCCAAAAAAGCTGAATAAACTACCGCTATTCCATTTTTTGCTTACAATATGTTCAAATTGATTAACTTCTTTTTCCCAAAAACACCAAGTTCTGTCATTCTTTGTTTTATTATCAGCATCTATCAAAAGTACTTTTTTGTTTTTTAAAGCATGTGATTTGCAAATGGAATAAGCCAGACTTAAGCCAGCGCAACCTGCACCCGCTATAATGTAATCATAATGTGATTGTAGATTTGGAGTAGATAATGACATGATTTTTTAAAAATAATATATGCTTTTCAAATCATTAAAATGCAGTAATAGTTTTGAATACAAATGTATTTTAAATTAAAAGTAAAAAAAATGCTTTTAGAAAACATTAGAATTTTAAATCGAGCAAACTTATTTAAAACTATTGATAATCAAAATGTTAAACCAAATTTTTAGGTATAAAGTTTATATTCAAATTTTACAAATCGAAATCTTGATTATATTTTTAGTTTGGAATTGAAGTTTTGGCGTGTAAGAGAATAGATACGGTATAATTTTCATAGATTTGCCTTAAATATCGATTTAAATTAATACCTATAAATGGTTGCTTACGAAAGTTTTACCTTAAAAAATAAGCTCAAAGTCATTGTTCACGAAGATCCAAATACTTCTATTGCAGTGATGAATATTTTATATGACGTAGGCTCACGTAATGAATCGCCTGAAAAAACTGGTTTTGCGCATTTATTTGAGCATTTGATGTTTGGGGGTTCTAAAAATGTGAAACATTATGACCGAGAGCTACAAAAAGCAGGTGGAGAGAACAATGCTTTTACTTCCCAAGATCTTACCAATTATTACCTCACCTTGCCTTCTCAAAATTTAGAAACAGGTTTTTGGCTAGAATCGGATAGAATGCTTAGTCTTTCGTTTGATCCAGAAGTGCTTGAGGTGCAAAGGAAAGTTGTTATAGAAGAATTCAAGCAAAGGTACCTAAACCAACCTTATGGTGATGTTTGGCTTAATTTATACCCGCTTGCGTATCAAGTTCACCCTTATCGTTGGCCAACAATAGGTGAAAAAATAGCGCATATTGAAGAAGCGACTATGGATGATGTAAAAGATTTTTTCTACACCTATTACACGCCTGAAAATGCGATTTTGGTCGTAGCAGGCAATGTAAAGCTTGAAAATGTAAGAAAACTTGCTGAAAAATGGTTTGAACCGATTCCTAATGGAAAAAAAGTTAAATCAACTTGGCTACAAGAACCAACACAAGAAGAAGTTAGAATCAAAACTGTTTCTGCAAAAGTTCCGCAAAAAGCCATTTATACTACCTATAAAACTATAGCTAGAAATGACGCTAATTTTTATGCAAATGACCTGGTTTCAGATATTTTGGGAAAAGGAGAATCTTCTCTTTTACACCATGCTTTGGTAAAAGAAAAAGGTGTTTTTTCTACTATTGGGGCTTATATTACGGGGACTTTAGATCCTGGTCTTTTGAGTATAAGTGGCAGAATAAATGATAAATACTCTTTAGATACTGCCCACAAAATTTTAAATGATGAACTAGAAAGCATTGTTACTAAAAATAAAATTACAGAAAAAACGCTTCAAAAAGCTAAAAACCAATCTCAAACCCAGTTGGCTTTTTCAGAAGTAGAAGTAATGAATAGAGCCATGAACTTAGCATTTTATACTTTAATGGGCGATACAAACTATTTGAATACTGAAAGTAAAAAAATAGAATCAGTAACTTTGGAAGAAGTAAAAACTGCAATAGAGCAATTGATAAATCAAAAGAGATCTTCTACTTTGTTGTATGATATATCCTCAAAATAATATTGATAATCAAATTAGAAAATGAATAATTTCAAAAAACTTTCAATTGTAATACCTGCTTATAACGAAGGGGCAACTATACACCACATTCTTAATAAAATTAAAGAAGTTAATTTGGATTTTGGGATTCAAAAGGAGGTAATTATAGTAAATGACTGCTCAAAAGATAATACTGAGCAAGCTATTCTTAGTTATATAGAAGGCAATAAAGAGCTTAATATTCAATACTACAAACACGAAGTTAATAAAGGAAAAGGAGCAGCTTTACACACAGGGATTGAATATGCTACAGGCGAATATTTAATCATACAAGATGCCGACTTAGAATATGATCCTTTTGAATACAATATTTTGATCAAACCCATATTTGTAGCCAATGCCGATGTGGTATATGGCTCAAGGTTTATGGGTGGAAATCCTCATAGAATTCTTTTCTTTTGGCATAGCATAGGCAATAAATTTTTGACTACTTTGTCTAATGCCTTTAACAACCTCAACCTTACAGATATGGAAACTTGTTACAAACTTTTCAGGTCTGAATTGATTAAAAAAGTGGTTTTAAATGAGAAAAGATTTGGTTTTGAGCCAGAGGTTACAGCCAAAATTGCTAAAATACCTGATATCAAAATTTATGAAGTAGGAATTTCATATTATGGACGCACATACAAAGAAGGTAAAAAAATAGGCTGGAAAGATGGCGTTCGTGCGATTTATTGCATCGTGAAATATGGTTGGTAAAATTTAAGCGAAAAAAAAGGATTTAAAACGACAAAAATATGTTGATAAGGTGTTTTGTGATTATCTTTTTGTGTACAGGATTGTCGGCTTGTAAAGTTTGGAATCCTGCGTCTATAGGTATAAAAAAAGACCCTATTTCACCTCAGATATTAACTTTGCAGAGAGCTAATGATGGCTTACACTCACAGGATGAAAATAAAATATTCATTCAAGAGCTTGAAAACAATATTTGTGATGCTTACGGTGAGAAATATGGGTATATCTCATTTCACAAAAGTATAGTGGATTCCAAATTTGGACTTGGGCTATATTTGCTTTCCTGTATGCTTTTTACTATTCCTAACATATTGGGTTTGCCTTATTCTATTGTTTCGTATGATATAGAGATTGAAACGAGGATTTTTGATAGAAACAACACGCTTTTAGGAAAATACTCTGCAATGGGTAAAGGAAAAACTATCATTGCGTATTATTATGGTTATAGCATGAAATATGCGTTTAGAAAATCTCTTTCTGAGGCAGTTCAAGATGCTATTTTTAAAATTAGGCCTCAAATTCAAGCAGATGCAGAAAAAATTAATGCCAAATTGCTTGGAGCTGGTAAAATAAAGGTAAAGTAATCAATTTTGACTTCCCCTTCCGTTAGCAAAAAATATAAAAGTAAAGGCTCAGAACGCTAGTCGTAAAAACTTTAATTCTAAGCCTTTTAGTTTTTTAAATATGTATGGCTCTGTTTTCAGTTACTGCCAAACATGCTTCTTTTACCGCTTCCATATAAGTAGGATGTGCATGGCTCATTCTGCTTACATCTTCTGCCGAAGCTCTATATTCCATTGCTACCACACCTGCTGCAATCATGTCTGCAGCACGCGCACCTATGATGTGAATACCTAAAATTTCATCTGTTTTTTTATCTGCCAAAATTTTAACCAAACCATCGGTATCCATACTTGCACGAGCTCTACCTAATGCTTTAAAAGGAAAACTACCTGCTTTATACTCTTTACCAGCTTGTTTGAGTTGCTCTTCAGTTTGCCCTACAGCCGCAACTTCTGGCCAAGTATAAACAACACCTGGAATTAAATTATAATTAATATGCGGTTTTTGTCCAGAAATAGTTTCTGCAACAAAAACGCCTTCCTCTTCAGCTTTGTGGGCGAGCATAGCACCAGCGATAACATCACCAATCGCATAAATCCCTTTAACAGCAGTCTCCAAATGCCCATCAACTGGTATTTTTCCTCGTTCATCTGTTTTTAAACCTGCATTTTGCAAATTTAATCCTTCAGTAAATGCTTTTCTTCCTACTGCTACAATGCAATAATCTCCTTTAATTTCAACAGAAGTTTTAGAAGCATTCTCAGCTGTAACAACAACTTCTTTGCCTTTAACTACTGCTCCGGTAACTTTGTGTTCATATCTAAATTCAAATCCTATTTTGGTGAGAGATTTTTGAAGCTCTTTACCCAAGGTTTTATCCATCGTAGGAATAATAGAATCCATAAACTCTATTACAGTAACTTTAGCTCCCAATCGAGCATAAACAGAACCTAATTCTAACCCGATTACTCCACCGCCTATCAAAATCAAATGTTTAGGGATTTCTTTTAACTTTAAAGCCTCAGTAGAAGTAATAATTCTATCTTTATCAATTTTTATAAATGGTAATTCTATAGGTTTAGAACCTGTAGCTATAATAGTTTTAGCTGTAGTAATTTCGGTTTTTTTATTATCTGCTGTAATAACTATTGTATTTTTATCTTTAAATGCACCTATTCCAATGTATGTGTCAATTTTATTTTTTTTCATCAAATAGACGATACCTTCAGTGGTTTGTTTCACAACTT